>NZ_JYHN01000045.1:0-15813 GCF_000954015.1 Clostridium sp. FS41 | reverse complement strand
ATATGGATAGAATATGAACAAAGAATAAATAAAGGATAAAATGTTAGTGCGGAGCCAAATAGACGGGCTCACCTTTTTTGATACTAAAATGATACTAGAATTTTTGATATGTAGAATATTAGGTGATAAAATCAATAAAAAAGATGCGATTTTATACTGAAAATATGGAAAACACGAGACAAGAAATCACTTGCATAATGTCGGATTTTGTGAGAGAATAGAACCAAGTATGATGTGATAAATTTAACGAATGGGCACTGTACTTGATCAAATTCATTTTTGAAAGGAGTTTTAACACATGATTTATTCACATGAAGTAGAAGAGATGTGCACAGTTGCACAGGGCGTTCATCATGGCGCTGCTCCAATTCCGGAAGAAGCAAAATGGGTAAAATCAAAAGAAGTAAAAGACATTTCCGGCCTTACCCACGGTGTGGGCTGGTGTGCTCCTCAGCAGGGTGCCTGCAAACTGACACTGAATGTAAAAGAAGGTATTATCCAGGAGGCGCTGGTAGAGACCATCGGATGTTCAGGAATGACCCACTCCGCAGCTATGGCAGCAGAGATCCTGCCGGGCCGTACTGTTTTAGAGGCTTTAAATACAGACTTGGTATGTGACGCGATCAATACCGCTATGAGAGAACTGTTCCTTCAGATCGTTTACGGAAGAACACAGAGTGCTTTCTCTGAGGATGGACTTCCCGTAGGCGCTGGTCTGGAAGACTTAGGAAAGGGCCTTCGTTCTCAGGTTGGTACTATGTACGGAACACTGAAGAAAGGTCCCCGCTATTTGGAGATGGCTGAAGGTTATGTAACCGGTATTGCACTGGATGCAGACGATCAGATCATTGGTTATCAGTTCGTAAGCCTTGGCAAGATGACTGATTTCATCAAGAAGGGTGATGATCCTAACACAGCATGGGAGAAAGCAAAAGGCCAGTACGGCCGCGTTGCTGACGCTGTTAAGATTATCGATCCACGTAAAGAATGATGAAGACCGAATAGGAGGAATAAGAAGATGGCATTATTTGAATCATATGAGAGAAGAATTGACAAAATCAATTCTGTGTTAAACAGCTATGGCATTGCTTCCATTGAAGAAGCTGAGAAGATTACCAAAGATGCAGGTCTGGACGTTTATGATCAGGTTAAGAAGATCCAGCCAATCTGCTTTGAGAATGCTTGCTGGGCATACATAGTAGGTGCTGCAATTGCTATTAAGAAGGACTGCAGAAAGGCTGCTGACGCTGCAGCGGCAATCGGCGAGGGCCTTCAGTCATTCTGTATCCCAGGTTCTGTTGCTGACCAGCGTAAGGTTGGTTTAGGCCATGGAAACTTAGGAAAAATGCTTCTGGAAGAAAACACTGACTGTTTCTGTTTTCTGGCAGGCCATGAGTCCTTTGCAGCAGCGGAGGGTGCCATTGGTATCGCTGAAAAGGCAAACAAGGTACGTCAGAAACCACTGCGCGTGATTCTGAACGGCTTAGGCAAGGACGCTGCGCAGGTTATTTCCAGAATCAACGGATTTACATATGTTGAGACCGAGATGGATTACTACTCAGGCGAAGTAAAAGAGCTGTGGAGAAAGTCCTACTCTGAGGGATTAAGAGCAAAGGTTAACTGCTACGGCGCTAACGATGTAACAGAGGGCGTTGCGATCATGTGGAAGGAAGGCGTTGACGTTTCCATTACCGGTAACTCCACCAACCCAACCAGATTCCAGCATCCAGTTGCGGGAACCTACAAGAAGGAATGTGTAGAGAAGGGCAAGAAGTACTTCTCCGTAGCATCCGGCGGCGGTACAGGCCGTACTCTGCATCCAGACAACATGGCAGCTGGCCCTGCATCCTACGGTATGACCGATACCATGGGACGTATGCACTCCGATGCACAGTTTGCAGGCTCATCTTCCGTACCTGCTCACGTTGAGATGATGGGCCTGATCGGCGCAGGCAACAACCCAATGGTTGGTATGACTGTGGCGATTGCGGTTAGTATTGAGGAAGCGGCAAAGGCTGGGAAATTCTAAGAAAATGCTGATAGAATAAAACGTCATAGAAGATCTGAATATGTTTGGTGGTTGGAATCAATATTTTGATCATTACTAAACTATTGACATTAATGTTAGCAGAGAAAAGTGGTTGTGTCTACTGGACGCAAAGCGAAACCCCAAGGAGTTGCACCTCCTTGGGGTTTCTTTTTCCTTTTGAAGAGGAATAACTTAGAGCAGTGTAATATCCATGCCAATCTATGAAATCAGAAAAGAAAAGCGATTGTATCCCAATGGTACACAGACACCCCCAGAGAGTTGCAGCTCTCCGGGGGTTTTAATATCATATGGGAGAAAGATACCAAAGCTGCCTCCTTTTTCCTTTACATGCAGGATAATCCAGGACAACATCTGACAGCTCTCGCCTTTATCATGACCGCCTATCAATATTCAGAAAATTGGAAACCGGATTTAACGGAATGGTAAGGACTTTTCCGGAAATCCGTGATAAACTTATCCAATGTCATAATATGTAATACAGCAACAAAGGAGACATTATGAAAGAAATAAAACAGACATCCAATTCTTCCAATCCAGCCGACCCGGCGCCATTTAACCTGAAGCATGAGATCATGGAGTGGGTTAAGATTATTCTCATAGCAGCCGTGATCGCATTTTTCCTAAACAGGTTCATCATTGCCAACAGTCAGGTTCCTTCCGGCTCCATGGAGAATACCATCATGGCAGGAAACAGGATCATTGGTTCCAGGCTCGCTTATCAGTTTGGGGAAGATCCCCAGAGGGGAGATATTGTGATCTTTGACCATAAGACAGAGCCGGGCAGGGATAAGACAAGGCTGGTGAAGCGTATCATTGGACTGCCCGGAGAAACTGTGGATATAAAAGATAACCATGTGTATATCAACCAGTCGGAGATTCCTTTGGAGGAAACCTATCTTCCGGAGGAAATGCAGTCTAATACCTATCATTTTGAAGTGCCGGATGGGTGTTATCTGATGCTGGGGGATAACAGAAACCACTCGTCCGATGCCAGATTCTGGGAAGATCCCTATGTCCCGGAAGAGGATATTCTGGCTAGGGTGTTATTCCGCTACTATCCCGGCATTGGAAAGATCCAGTAACTACAGCCGGCAGTATGTACTCCTTTATCAGGATCCAGCGGTCTTTTGGCTGGGGGATGAACGCAGATGCAATAGCGGCCACCATATCCAATTGAGGGATACAGAAGATGGCATTCCCTCCATCTCCCATAGCCGCAAAAGCGGATATGTCCTTTTCCTGAAAAAGCCACCACATATACCCATATTGATTGGGATTTGCAGCCGCGGAAGCCCTGACCCATGACTGGGGCAGGATCTCATTTCCGTCCCAGCAGCCGTTGTTAAGGTACAGCAAACCGAACCGGGCCATATCCCGCGGCGTCATGGTGAGTCCCCATCCTCCGATGGTAATGCCGTGGGGATCATGGGGCCATCCCTTCAGCTTTGCGCCAAATAAATCCTCATATCCAAAGCCGTCCATGGGATAGTCAGGGATAGATCTCATTCCAATGGGGCGAAACAGCATTTCATTGGCAAATTCCCTGGCGGATTTCCCTGTGGTCCTTGAAAGAACGGCGGACAAAAGGTGAGCGCTGGCTGTGGAATATTTAAAGGCGCCCGTTTCCCCTCCTTTTCCCAGCATATCCAGCGTAAACCTGACCCAGTCGGAAGAGGTGCAAAGTGATTCCAGGGGTTCCTGCCAATCCTCATAGGGATAGGGGGCTGTCATTGTAAGCAGATGTTTCAGCGTGATCCGGGAACGGGTTTTATTGGGATCAGTGAATGTAAACTCAGGAAAGAATTCCATGACCTTCCGGTCAATGGAGTCAATATAACCATGTTTTACAGCAATGCCTATAAGTGCGGAAAGGATACTTTTTGTTACTGAGGCAACGTGGATGCAGTCATCCGGCCCTTTATTTCCATAATACGATTCATGTATGATCGATCCATTCCGGATAATTACCAGGCCGCGGATATTATCATATTCTTTTTGGATCAGGTCGGGGAGCTGCTCCCATACATTTCTGTTCATATCAATCATCTCCTTTTGATTTTCGTCTGCTGTCTTCCGCAAATCCACTTTATCCTGATATAAAATTATTTTCAACAAAGTTTTTAAAAATTAAGATATAATAAAGACAGGTCACCAAAAATTCCAAGGAATCAGGAGGAAACCTATGGGGAAGAGAAGGGATAGAAAAAGAACAGCTATAGTGTTGTCTATCTGTGCTGTAATGGCAGCGGTAATGTCTTTGGGGGGATGTACGGCTCCGTCCGCAAACCAGAGCGGGACCGGGACAAACCAGGGAAATGGGAGTGGAGGACAAAACGGAACAGAGGACAGCGCAGCAGCAGGGCAGGAAGAACGGGATCAGAAGGCACAAAATCAGGACACATGGGATCAGAAAACCGCCCCGGCCTATGTCTATTACATAAAGAACACAGATCTTATGAGAGCGGATGTGAACAAGGTAATGGATGAGGGAAAGAACCCGTCCGTGGTCATGAAGGGCGCGGGCCCCTGCGCAAACCTGAAGGATTATTATGATGTTAAGATATCCGAAGATGGAAGCTTTCTCATATTCAACTTTGAGATGGAATCTGAAAATTTCAGTGTGGATGAGAAGCTGATTGCTGTCAATGACAGGGATGGGACGGCAAAGGTATTATATGACGGATATGCATACACTGTAATGTGCAGGAACCGGCTATTATACCAGGTACCGGTTAAGGTGGATTTAAAACAGCAGGCAGGTCAGGCTTTGTCATCCCGGAAACCGTATGATATTTCTGAACAAAAGTATGACCTGTATTCCTACACGCCCCAGACAGGCAGCTGCCTGGAAGTTGAAGATGTGTATAATTTTTATCCTTCAGAGGACGGGGCTGTCATCTGCTTTACACGGAAAGGGGAGCATGGAAAGGAAAGGCTTTACAGGTACAGGGACGGTAAAGAGGAATTTCTGGCTGATGATGTGCAGGTTGCTGGGGTAAATGGGGACTGCAGTAATATTTATATGTCCGGGTTTCAGGAGGACGGGGACCTGTGTTATTTTGAAATGGATAAGATAAATAAGGATGGAACGGTTGAGGAAATCCTTTCCAAAGCAGACAGGGCCGGCAGCTATTACCTGGACTCCGGTTCGGACCGTGTTTATTACTCGGTCTATGGGGAGGATGGAATCAATTCCCTGTACTATTATAAAGAGGGGGAAAAGAAGCTTTTGTCCGACCAGGTATCCATGGTCTGGGAGTTCATAGAGAAACCACATTGGCTGGCTGGGGAAGCTATGATCCTCTACCATATAAACGAGAGTGGCAGGAGCCGGTTGTTTGCAGCAACTGACGGTATTGTGTCAGAGTTTGCGGTCCCGGACATTAGGGACAACTGGGTGAATGATTATGACTGGTATTTGGCGGGGAGTGAGGATGCCGTCTATCTCTCTCTGACCAAAATGGATGATTCATACCAGGCCCAACAGAGCTGGATCTATGAATTTGATTTAAAGGGCGGCCTGCCGGGACAGTCCCCCAAGTGCATCGCCAACGGCACGGAGCTGGATCTTGTAAGAGAGGAACAGGAATCTGTATTTTACACAGACTATAACACCTCTCAGGATCTGTACTGTGATGGAGTTAAGGTACTGGAGAATTTTTCCACTGAAGGCCTTCTTAAAACAGGCCAGGGGGAATATTTTGCATTTTGCGCAAAGGAGCGGTCTGCGCCGGATCTTATGCGCATCACCACAGCCGGTTCCTCCAAACTATTCCTGGAAAATGTGGTTCAATGTGAATCCTTTGCAGGCGGCCTGCTTCTTTTTTCAGACTGCAGGACAAATTACCCATACCTGGGAACCCTTTCCTTTTACAGCGGTCCGGACATAAAGGTGATCGATGAAGATGTAACTGTTTTTTTCCAGCATGGCGATGATTTTGTGGATATGGTTCCCTGGGATTGGGACTGGAACGGAAGCAGCGGGACACAGGCGGATTTTGCAGACTATGGAGGATCTTATGACCCCAATCAGGACGCCATGGGCCGGGCCTATATTGACGGAACCACCTTTTATCACACGGAATACGGATTCTGTCTTGACCTGTCCAAGGGCAGCGGGCCCGGGGATCACTATGAGATAAATGATAATGACCAGCGTGTGGGACTCATATGCTATGACGGAGATGGAAACGAACGCTACGGTGTTTACATAGGGGAAACTCCAATGGAAATGTGGCAATTTTACAGTGATCAGGGAAATGCCGCTGATTTTGGCCAGTGGATGCTGGAAATGTACGACCGCACCATTGAGCAATACGGCCTGAAACGGGGGAATGAGTTTTGCCTGGAAAAAGCAGAGGACATGGATTTTGACGGGCAGAAGGCAATGAAGCTAGTCTTTAAGACGGAGGACGGGATGATGACCATCAAGTCCACAATGTTCCGGTATTTTATCCCGGATCAGGAAAATGAACGGTTCATTGAATTGGAACGGTCTTTTATGATAGAAAGCCAGGAGGATATGGAAGCATTTGAACGCCTGGCGGAATCCCTGCAATGGACGGATAGATAAGCACCGGAAACAAAATACACGGAACACATAAAACATATAAAATACATAAAACACATAAAACACATAAAACACATAAAACACATAAAACACATAATGTACACAGAACATGCGCCGCTGATCAAAGCCGGTGCATGTTTTTGTATATCTTACTCATGGGCAGGGATAAAAACAGGTAAATCTATAAGCAAATAACGTTTACATACTTTTAAAACAACCTGAATATGACAAAAATGTTATAAATAAGACGAAAATAAACAAATTAATGTTGACAATGACCAAGAAAAATGATATGTTAAAGACAGAAAACGTGAACGTTCACGAAAATATAAGATGGAAATCATGGTAAAAAGTGGATTAATGACCATGTTTTTTAGATCTACATAGGAGAATATAACGTAATCGTTCACAATAAACAAATGGAAATGAGGGATGAGCACTATGACGACTATGAAAGATATTGCGAAAATGGCTAATACCTCCATCGGAACCGTTGACCGGGCGCTTAACAACAAGCCGGGGGTCAGTGCAAAGACGCGGGAACGGATCATGGCAATTGCAGAATCTCTGGATTACAAACCCAACCGCCTTGGAAAAGCGCTGGTGCTGAGGAATAAGAACATGCAGCTTGGATTCATTATTGAACCCATTACCAATCCGTTTTTTGAGGAATTGAAAAGGGGAGCGGAACAGATGCGGGATGCCCTGAATGAGTATGGTATCACGACCCACATTTTCTGCATGAATACCCATGAAGAAAAGGAGATGGTGGAGCTATTAGACAGAATGAGTGATATGGGGGTTGCAGGGATTGCCTTAAACGCGATCAATTCCCCGGTTGTAATTGATAAGCTTGTAAAACTCAGAGAATCCGGCCACAGGATCGTGACCTGCAGCACGGATATCAGCCGCGGTTATCGGGACTGCTTTGTGGGGTTCTGCCATGAAAAAAGCGCGCGGGTGGCTGCGGAGCTGCTGGCTAAGTTCACCGGGAAAAAAGGGGAGTTTTTGGTGACCATAGGCTACCGGTATATTATGGCCCATATGCAGAGGCTGAATGGGTTTGAGTCCAAGATCAAAGAGGAGTATCCCGGGATCAGTCTGGCCGGCGTATTGGAGGTGGAGGAAAATGACGAGATAGCATTCAGGGAGACCTTAAAGGCATTGGAGGGCAATGACAGGATCAACGGCATTTTCATAGCCGGATATGGGATTAAAGGAGTTGCCAAGGCTGTGGAGGTGAAGAACCTGGGCAGGGATATTAAGATCATATGTTATGATAATTCTGCATTTGTCACTGACTATGTGAAAAAGGGGGTCATTGATGCAGTTATCTGTCAGGACCCGGAAAAGCAGGGGTACATGGCGCTGAAGATATTAAGCGACCTTATCATTGGGGATAAAGAGGTCAGATCAGATACATATACCACCAGTATTGATATCAGGCTTTGCGAGAACATAGACAAAGACATTCAGGATTGGGATATTTGAGGAGGGTGTAATGAGATCAGAGGGAAAAAAGAGCAAAGGAAAACGGTTTAATGAAATTGGGGTATTGGGGGCGCTGGTGCTGCTGTGCGCAGTCATAAGCATTGCAAATCCGGCATTTTACTCGGCCAGTAACCTTATCAACCTGGCCAGGCAGACATCCTATGTGGTGATCATTGCCATATTCATGACAATGGTGATCATCGTGGGCGGTATGGACCTGTCCGTGGGTTCTGTTATAGGCGTCAGCGGGATCGCGGTTGCCATGTTTCTCAAAATGGGGCTTCCGATTCCTGTTGCAGTGGTTGCGTCCATGGTGGTCGCATCTCTGGTGGGGCTGTTTAACGGAACCCTTATCGTTCTGGTAAGGATGCCTGCATTTATTGTTACCCTGGGCACCATGTACATAGCAAGGGGAATCTGTAACGGCCTGACAAAGGGTGTGCCTGTGTATCCGCTGCCGGAACAGTTTTCCGTGATTGGAAACGGGACCGTGTTTGGCGTGCCGGGATCTGTGTTTTTTGTCATCATTGTTGCATTTGTTCTGGACTTCATATTAAAAAACACCACCTTTGGCAGGTCCGTGTATGCGATCGGGGGAAATGAGGAGACCGCAAGGCTGTCGGGGATTAATGTGACCAGGATCAAGATCATGATTTATCTGCTCAGCAGTCTGGCGGCAGCGGCAGCAGGGGTTATCATGACTTCACGTATCGAATCAGGCCAGACTTCCCTGGGGCAGGGGTGGGAGATGACTGTGATCGCGTCCGCCATCATTGGAGGGACAAGTATGCTGGGAGGTTCCGGAACCGTGCTGGGGACCGTACTGGGGGCAGCGCTGATGTCGGTCATATCCAATGGAATGATCATTATGAATGTATCCGTGTACTGGCAGAACATAGCCATCGGAGCAATTATCGTATTGTCGGTAGCCATTGATCTTATTAGCAAAAGGCGGGCAGGTCTGGATGTAAAGTGATATAAAGTCATGGAAAGACCGCAGAGAAATCAGGGGAAAGGAGGAGCAGGGAAAGCTTTTAAAGGAAACGCTTTTTGTTATGGGAATAAAAAAACAAACGTAACAGTTCAGGACGGCGGGAAAATGGGTGCAAAAGCGGGCGTTAAGCTTGCTTATAAGTCCGTTTTTGCATCCATTTTCACATCGGATGGACATCCGATGCTTCTTGACCGGCTTTTCCGGTCAAGAAGATGAGCCGTCCTGAACAGTTACAAACAATGAAAATGGGAGGGTAAAGATGTTTAAGAAGAGTGTAAGTTACTTATTATGCGCGGCAATGGTATCAGCGTCACTGGCAGGATGTGGAGCTTCAAAGGCTGACAGCGGGGCAGGAGCAGGAACAACGGCGGCGGGGTCCTTAGCAACGGCGGCAGGATCTGCAGCAGGAGGCGCCGAGGCAAAGACTGAAGCGGCGGCAGCGGCTCCGGACCGGAAGATCAAGATCATGTTCGACTGCCCAAAGGTAAACGACCCTGTATGGCTGATCGCAAAGGAGGGCTTTGAGGCTGCCGGAAAGGATCTGGGATTTGAGGCCGTGTGGACGGGGGCGGATGACCACTCGGTTGAGAAGACCGTGGAAGCCATTGAGAACACCATTGCGGCGGCACCTGACGGAATCGTATGCTGCCCATTCTCACCCACTGCATTTACCAATGTACTTGGGAAGGCGCAGGACAGCGGCATTGTGGTCACTACCGTATGTGTGGATGCGGACAGTGAGGACCAGAGAACTGCATTTGTGGGTATGGATCCATATGCCTGCGGGCGTTCCCAGATGGAGGCAATTGTGGAAAAGCTGGGCAAGGACAAGAAGGTGGTCATGGGCGTTCTCATGAGCAACATTGACGCAGCCAACCAGATTTCCCAGCTTGAGGGCGCAGAAGCCTACATGAAGGAAAATGGGATCGAGTATGAGATCGTTGACAAACAGGCGGATAATGCGGACCCTGTTCAGTCATTGGATAAAGTCACCACTATGATCAAAGCAAATCCGGACATCAATGCAATTTTCAGCGGAGAGAGCGGAGGCACTCCGGGGGTTGGCAAGGCTCTTGAGGAACTGGGGGTTACGGATCAGGTGGTTGCAGTGTGTATGGATGATACGGATATGAACCTGGATGCGGTGCGCAAAGGACAGGTGTATGCAGTGGCTGCCCAGGACTTCTTTGAGATGGGTTATCTGGGAGCGGAGCTTTGCTATAAGGCCATACTGGGAGAGGAAGTTCCCTCATCTGTGGACTCCGGCGTGACCATTGTAACAGCTGAAAATGTGGATACATACGAACACGATTCTGATTATCCGGAAGTGGACGCTGCAAGATAGGAGACAGGATGGAGTGGAGACAGAAAGATGAAATTAAAAAGGTATAGACCGTTGATCCATCGTCATGTTTGGGGAAACAGTGCGGAATGAATGGGCCTATACCAAATCCAATTATACAGAAGTAAGGATAAAAAGTCAAACTTGACAGAGACAGGAAATAGATTCGGAAAATTGATTCATCCGTATTGCCGCAGATCATGTGCGGCAATACGGAGCGTAGGAGACTGGTCCATGAATGATTATGTTTTAGAGATGAAAAATATCACAAAAGAATTTCCGGGAGTAAAGGCGCTAAGCAATGTCAATATCCGGGTAAGGGCCGGTGAGATACATGCCTTGGTTGGTGAAAACGGCGCAGGTAAGTCCACGCTTATGAAGGTGTTAAGCGGGGCATATCCCTGTACCTCCTACAGCGGGCAGATCTTTATTGACGGAGAAGAAAAAAAGTTTAACAGCCCGTCTGATTCCTCCGGATGCGGTGTTGAGATGATATATCAGGAGATCAGCTGCATGCTGGATATGAACATCGGGGAGAACATATTTATAGGAAGCTATTACAAAAAACAGAATGGCACCGTGGACTGGAAACGGATCTACAGGGAGGCGGAGGCAGCCCTTGCAAAAGTGGGCCTGGATGTTCCAGTGAGGGAGACTATGCGCAATTTAAGCGCAAGTGAGCAGCAGCTGGTCCTGATCGCCAAAGCGATCAGGAAAAAGCCCAAGGTGCTGGTTTTGGACGAACCCACATCCACCCTGACGCTGAAAGAGACTGATAACCTTCTAAAGATCCTCCTGGAGCTGAAGAAGGACAATATTTCCTGTATTTACATATCCCACCGTCTCAATGAGGTGTTTGATGTGGCGGACAAGATCACCGTATTAAAGGACGGGGAGACACAAGGGGGATTTGACCGCTCAGAGTTTGATTACAGGGCGGTTGTGGAAAAGATGATCGGCCGCAAGATTGAAAATATGTATCCCAAGGAAACCGTGAAAATCGGGAAGGAGATCATGAGGGTGGAAAATGTGGTGGTCCAGCATCCCTATAACAGGCAGAAGAACATTGTGAACGGAGTCAGCTTTTCTGTGCGGGAGGGGGAGATACTAGGCCTTTCAGGGCTTGTGGGCGCTGGGAGAAGTGAACTGGTCAACGCCATTTTCGGGTCCTATAAAGGAAAATACAGCAAGACTGTATACATGGACGGAAAAGAGGTAAGGATCGATTCTCCCCGCACCGCCATGCAGTATGGGATTGGCCTGGTGACAGAGGACAGGAAAAAGGATGGAATTATAGCCATGGCATCCATTAAGGAAAACATATCCATCGCCAGCCTGAAGAATATCTCCAGGAAGGGCCTGATCAACAGATCCAAGGAAAAAAAGCATGCCCAGGAGATGAAGGGAAGCCTGAATATCAAGGCAGGATCCATTGATACCAAGGTGCTGAACTTAAGCGGAGGGAACCAGCAAAAGGTGGTTCTGGCAAAATGCCTGAGCACAAATCCAAGAATCCTTATATTAGATGAGCCCACTAGGGGGATCGATGTGGGGGCAAAGGTGGAAATATACAAAACCATATCCGGGCTGGCGGCAAAGGGGATCGGAATCATCATGATATCATCTGAACTTACGGAGCTGATCGAGATGTGCGACCGCTTTCTGGTGATGACCAAAGGTACGATCACGGCTGAGCTTAACAGGACCAATGTAAGTGAAAACGCGATCATGATGGCTGCGACCGGGGCAGAGGGGTAAAAATGATACAAATATGTAAAATGAATGAAAAGGTATGGAACTATCTGGAAGGTAAGGGGCTTATCTCCTCTGTGAGGAGCGGGAATGACCTGTATGCCATGGCTGATGACAGGGCACAGGTGGAGGTTGTTTTGGAATGCAATGATCATGGGGGGAATAAATTGATCAATGTGGGGATGAACCTTTTATGGCCTTCCATGTTTCACCATCATCCGGCCCATGAAGAGGTGTTTCTTTTGTCCGGCAGGGATACAAAACCCTTATATATCGCATTTGCCTTTGACGGGCTGGCTGATTTTGTTAAAAAGCGGGACCGGAGGGAGCTTAAGGAATCGGACTTTATGATCGTGGAGATGGTATATGATCATCCCGGGTTCAGCTGTTTTGCCATCAATCCCGGCGTGCTTCACGGTGAGTTCACCTGTCCGGGAGAGAAAGCCAATCCGGTGCTGATCGTAACCGAGCCCTCTGATATGGCCACTGACCTGGTGGATATCTCCGGCATAAAAGACATGTTTATAAACGCAGTAAAAAGAACACAGGAGGCAGTATGAGACTGAAGGATAAGGTGGCAATTGTTACAGGCGCAAGCAGGGGGATCGGTGCGGAAATCGCGTCCATGTTTGCAGCGGAGGGGGCCAGGGTGGTGTTGGCTGCCAGAAGTATGGAGGAGATGGAGCAGCTGCGGCAGTCCATCAGCAGGCAGGGGGGAGAAAGTATCTGCGTCAGCACGGATGTACGCAGCAGGGAGAGTATGAAAAACATGGTGAAGACCGCCTGCGATGCCTATGGAGCCATTGACATACTGGTCAATAATGCGGGATATCCCATGTTTGGATATGCTGTGGATGACGAGGATGAGGAGGCGGAAAAGCGGTATGAGGCCATTATGGAGACCAATGTAAGAGGCTACTGGTATGGGGCCAGGTTCGCGGTTCCGTATATGAAAGAGGGAAACAGGGGCAGTATCATTAACATATCCTCTGTCAGAGGCCATCTGGGGCTGGCCAATGAGACCGCATACTGTGCGGCCAAAGGTGCGGTTAAGATGATGACCAAAGCCCTGGCCGTTGAACTGGCCCCTTATAATATCCGCGTCAACTGTATCTCACCAGGGGCGATCCAGGTAAAGGTGGGCCACTGGGTATTATCCAGATACGGTCAGGAGATTTATGATGAATATGTGGAGAAATTCAGGGATGTACATCTTTTGGGTATGGAGTGCAACCAGCCCCTGCATATGATAGGGGAGCCAAGGGATATTGGATATACCGCGGTCTATCTGGCATCGGAGGAGGCGCGGTTTGTGACGGGAAGCGATATTGTGGTGGACGGAGGGCTGACCTCTCTGCTGCCGGAACCGGGCGCTCTTGATATGGAGACATTGGTGGCGCTTCACGGAAAACAGGGGCCCATGAACCAATGGTTCCAGTCCCTGGGATGACAGGGTGTACTCTACAAAAAATCATCTCGTAAATCTGAGTGCCAGGAGACTCTGAGAGTACACCAGGGACCAAAGGAGGATAGGAATGTTGATTAAAAGTATGGAGACGATCCTGACATGTCCGGGAAGGAACTATCTGATCGTGAAGATCACAACCGAAGACGGTGTGACAGGATATGGGGATGCAACCCTTAACGGCAGGGAGCTGTCGGTTAAGGAAGCCCTTGACAGCCATCTGTCCAAATATCTGGTGGGTATGGATGCGGAGCGTATCACAGACATATGGGAGCTGGTGTACCGGGGAACGTATTGGAGAGGCGGCCCTGTACTGATGACCGCCTTGGCGGGTATCGACATGGCGCTGTGGGATATCAAGGGTAAGCGGTATGGCGCGCCCTTGTATCAGCTTCTGGGGGGGAGGTGCCGGGACAGGCTGAGGGCCTATTTCCATGTCCATGGACACACAAAGGAAGATCTGACTGACAGGATCCGGCAGCGGATGGAGGACGGATGCACCTGCTTCAGGTATAGCTTTGATACCAAAGACAGCCGTCAGGAGGGGCTTTATTTTAACCAGCCCCATCAGGATATCAGCCTGGGGAGACGGATCGAAGTCACAGAGGGGAATATTGGAAAGCCGGAGGTATGGGACACGGAGGAATACGGTCATGACCTGATCCGGGTCACATCCTATCTCAGGGACACATTTGGCGGCAGTATTGGTCTGATCCATGACAGCCATGAGCGTTTTACGCCGATCCAGGCGGCGGCTGCCGCCAAACAGCTGGAACGGTTCGGCCTGTTCTTCTTAGAGGACCCTGTGGAGCCGGTCAATGTCCAGGGACTGGAGCTTATCCGCGGGCACAGTGTGACTCCCATTGCCATGGGAGAGCTTTATAACAGTATGAAGGACTGCCTGATTCCCATTGAAAGGAATCTCATTGATTACCTCAGGCTGGATATCAGCCACTACGGAGGGATCACCCCGTCCATGAAGACAGCGGCAGTGGCGGAGAACCATGGAGTTAAGATCGCCTTCCACGGACCCAGTGATATCTCACCTCTGGCCCATGCAGCCCTGGCTCATGTGGATTTCGCAATACCCAATTTCGGCATACAGGAGTGGGTGGACCACAATGAAGAGCTGGACCAGGTCTTCCATACCAATGTCCGGTATGAAAATGGATTCATCACCATTAGGGATACACCGGGACTGGGGGTGGAGGTGGATGAGGACGCTGCCAGGGAATACACTTACAAGCCTAAGTTTCTTCCCACCCTGAGAGACAGGGAAGGGGCGGTCCACAACTGGTAGGAAAGGGAGGCGAAGAAATGGAATTTGAGATCACCTGGCTGGGGCAGGCCGGATATATCCTGGATTTTGGGTGCTGCAGAGTGTGCATTGATCCCTATCTGTCCAATACGGTTGAGGAGATAGAAGGAATGAAACGGATGGTGCCGGTCCCTGTTAAGCCGGAAGAATTGGATGTGGACTATATCCTGTTCACCCATGACCATCTGGATCATTTTGACCAGGTATCCATATGCCGCCTGGCCCACAGGCCCATCACCTTTATGGGACCCGGCTCCTGCATCGGGAAGCTGGAGGAATGCGGTATCCATAACAACACCCGGCTGGAGCGATACCAGCAGACCGTGGTCGGCGGCAGGATCACCCTGAGGGCAGCTTATGCATGCCATACCCGGGACAGCATCGGGCTTTTGTTTCAGGACAAGGGAAATGACACAGGCGGTCTGTACATCACCGGGGACACGGAGTATACGGAAAAACTCACAGAAATCAAATCATATGTGCCGGACGCCATGATCGTCTGCATCAATGGGAAACTGGGAAACATGGATTACAGGTCCGCCGCCAGGCTGGCGCAGGAGATCGGCGTAAAGACAGCCATCCCATGCCATTATGGAATGTTTGGGGAAAATACGGAGGATCCTGAAAACTTCAGGTCAGCCCTGAGTCCCACCGGAGTGGAGTACCGGGAACTAAAGTTTATGCGGCCGGAAAAGGCTGTCCTCACCCCGGTGAACTCCTGACATACGACAGAGAAAGCCCCAAGGGAATCATTTGATACCCTGGGGCTTTTTTTCTTGTGTCACAGTAAAAATAAACCACCTGCTCTGCAGGTGGAGGGAATATCTTCAG
>NZ_JYHN01000044.1:0-1424 GCF_000954015.1 Clostridium sp. FS41 | reverse complement strand
GGGGGTACGTCTTGCATTTCCGTGGGGGTGGGATGGACCATGTGCTAAATCGTGAGATGGACCATATGTTAAAGTGTGAGGTGTGCCTTACGCAAGTATACATTGTATACTTATATGTTTAGTTGTGTGAGGCGTAATTATATGAGGCGTAATTAAATAAACAGCGCATGTGATTGATGCCCTCACATTCCCCTGCAGATATAACAATGCATTGTTTACATTATAGTGGCCCTGCACTTTTTCAGTTAGAATATGGGATAGTCTCTGTTATATCAGGAGAACACTATCATTGGGGCGGTTCCCGAATAATGCCGCCCCTATACTAACAAGGAGGTTTTTATGAAGTACTCACCAGAACAATTGTCCCAACAAACCAATCTCTTTTTAAAACTCCTGTCCGTGGAGCGCAACTTGTCAAACAGGACCCTGAAGGCATACCGGAGCGATCTGCAATGTTTTATGCTGTGGTGTAAAAATACGCAGATCGAGACCTTGGACCAGAACACCATCCTCTCCTACTTCCACTATCTGCAGACCACACTGGAGCGAAAAGCCAGTTCCATTCAACGAAAATACATATCCATCCGGCAATTTTTTCAATATATGAATCAGGAAGGGATTTCAGCAGAACGTTTTTTCCGTTTTTCCACAAGGAAATTCCAACTTCCCAAAACAATCCCCCGTATTCTGTCAACAGCGGAGATCCGCTCCCTTCTTTTTATTGCAGACGCTCAGGTCTGTCAGTCTCAAACCAATTTTCATAAAATACTGAATATACGGAACAATGTAATTCTGGAACTCCTCTTCTGCCTGGGTCTTCGCATTGGTGAGATCAGTGCACTGGACCTGCCTCACTATGACCCGGCAGAACGGACACTGCTCATTCATGGAAAAGGACGAAAGGAACGGCTCCTCTATATTTCTTCCCCGGATGTCATAAAGAAACTCCACACCTGGCTGGATATCAGGCGCCAGCTAAATCCCACTGACCACGCAATGTTCCTGAACCGGTATGGAAACAGGCTTTCCATATACGGAATAGAAAACCTCTTCCGCAAATACAGGGACCTGTCCTCCATCAATCCCGCCTCCACTCCCCATTACCTGAGGCACAGCTTTGCAACACAGCTGCTAAATAACGGGGCTTCCATCCGGGATGTACAGGAGCTGCTGGGCCATGCCAGCATTGTTACCACACAGATCTACACAGAAGTCTCCATCGACCGCCGCCGGCAGGTGCTGGAAAAGTATAATGCTCGCAACTTTTTGTTTGAAAGCCAGATAATTGAATAGATTGATTGGATTGGGTTGATTCCTCATTTGCCGGGTGGGTGCTGGCGGGTGGGGAATTTTTTTGAGGGTTTTTTTAGTTGGTGCAAATAATAACAATTATTTGGAGGAGATTCTATCCAGAACTCATTAAA
>NZ_JYHN01000043.1:0-31320 GCF_000954015.1 Clostridium sp. FS41 | reverse complement strand
CCATTATTGCTGTGTGGCTTTCCATCATAGCTGAAGTTTTCGCTTGCCGCTGTGATCGTTACTTCCTTTGGTATTACGCTTAAGGTTCCGTTCTGAGGTGTAATTTTGTAGTTTCTGGACACATTCACATTGCCATTCATAATTTTGTAGCCATTCTGAACCACATTATTGCCTGAAACTGTATCCAATACATTTGTAACACTTCCAGCCGCCTCAGCTACCAGTCTGTCTCCGGTTGCA
Organism: Clostridium sp. FS41; assembly: GCF_000954015.1. Classification (NCBI taxonomy): domain Bacteria; kingdom Bacillati; phylum Bacillota; class Clostridia; order Eubacteriales; family Clostridiaceae; genus Clostridium; species Clostridium sp. FS41. The sequence continues at coordinate 31,080 of NZ_JYHN01000043.1, read as the reverse complement.
AGACTGCCCTCTGTCACCGTTACATTTGAATTGCTGTGTGCTGTTCCATCATACGGGAAGCTCTCGCTTGCTGCTGTAATCGTAATCTCTTTGCACTTGATCCATTGAGCATATAAATCGTTGGATCCAACATTATCAAGTAATGCCGTGTCACCTGCGTTATAGGCATCACCAGTACCATTCTGGTTAGTCGTCCACTTTTCAAACACATATCCTTCTCGTTCAAAAAGTTCATTTCCATCAACAATAGTAACGGTGCCATTATTAATTACACTTGCAGTTGTTTCAGTCTCATCACCGCCGAAATTAGCATGATAAGTTAAAAACACTTTTCCTGGCAATCTATCCCACTGTGCTACTAATGTAACCTGATCATTCGCTGCTAATGAACTATCTACAACAAATGTTTCTCCTGGATAATAAACGTTCTCTCCAAGTTTCCATCCGATAAAACCTTTATTCTCCGGATGGGTTAACGTATCACCTGGTTTAGCCGCCGCACTTGAACCATCGACATATTGATTGGTATCTACCGGGATTACTCCAGCACCCTCACCTGCATCATAGATAACTGTAAGCTTGTGAGTACTTATCCACTTTGCTACTAAATCTGTATTGGCGTAGATTTCCGTATTAAAGTTGAATACGGTATCATTATGCGTCCAGCCTGCAAATGTATAACCATCTCTTGTCGGGTTATCACCAGGTTGTAATACCGTCTTGCCATAATCTACAATCTGATTTGGATAACTTCCAGTTCCCCCATTTACATCAAACGTTATCTCAAATTGCGGTGCTGCCCATTTTGCATATAGAGTAATGTCCATAGCAGGCATAGTCTTGCCAACAAAGGAATATGCTTTGCCTTGGCACTGCTCATTGTCATACCATCCAACAAATTCATATACATCCGGTACACCACTTGGCTTAGCTGGCTCATAACTCACCTTGCTGATATCAGCTTCATACTGTTCGGAAATAGATTTAACAACTTTTCCGCCATTTACGAAATTAATGTTATAATCATTGCGATAATAGTAAAAATCTAATTTGTAATTATATTTATCTATCTTTTCAAAAGATCTATTATCATTAATATTCTTGCTATAAGTAAAGCCTTTAATTTCGTATCGGTCTTCTTCCGTAGTGGTCCAGTTCGTATTTGAAGCTTTAAAGGTATCCGTATGGTCTAAGTTATATATCCTCTTATTATAACCACTAATACCACTCTCTCCATCAAGAACCTCAAGATAGTAGTTCATCTTATAAGTATATGAGCCTGAGCTCTCATAGAAATAAAATGTTGCTCCGTTTAATGGCATTACATCAATACCCGATTGATAAGGACCATTTGCCGAACTTCCCTGATAAGTAGTTCCCCACATAGGATATTGGTTTGAATCCGGCCACTGCGATTTAATATTAGCGCCATATTTTGCTGAAATAGTCAAGGAGGATATTTCATTCCAGCTTCCACCCCAGCCACTTCTTTTATATTGTTTGAATACAACTTTATATACAATCCTGTTATAATAAACATTTACAATAGTAGATCCATCACCAGCAATTTCCTTTTGAGTTATCGTTTGTACATTAAAACCACTGGCTGATTTGCTTTTAGCATTCGTTGTAGCTCCTGCCCTGCCTGTTAATTCCTGACTATCCCAAAAAGAGTATTCATTGTCATCCGCATTCTCTTTCCAATGGATAACTGTATACTTAATACCGCTTAAACCAGTCCATTTAGCATACAACTCAATATCTGTATTTATTGCTGTATCAAACCCGAACGCCTTGGTAAGTGCTGCATCTGTATACCATCCACCGAATGAGTAGCCCAGTCTCATTGGATTTTCGGGAGCCTCAGGAATCTGCCCTATTCCTACATAAGTAGGTGCTGTATAAGAACCACCATTCGCATAATACGTAATCCATTTGACCTTTTGAATAATCGGATAAAGGTTAATATCACTATTGGCAATTGTTACACTATCGCCAACGCTTTCCGTACTTCCTTCGCTCAGTGTCCATCCTGTCAGAGCCTCATCTCCGGCCACTTCAATATCCACATCCATGACATTGACCGATTGGCCTGTATTTGCCTGCTTGATCTGCCGTATTACACCATTATTATTAAAGTAAACATAATATGTCTGGGTAAACCGTGCATGCAAATCTATTGTCTGGGTATTAGTGACTCCAATTGAACCAAATACCTGATATTCATCAGGAATTGAATCTGTCGACCATCCTAAAAACTGATTACTTTCAGATGATGGTATTTGAGGTTCAACCAGTGTATCACCATCTTTTACAATCTGAGTATTGATAAGTTCATCACCATTATAGAAGTTGTACGTGTGTGTTGGCTTATCTGTTATGTTAGTAATAATGTAAATCGTAAAATGTTCAGCGTCAAAGGATACCTGATTCACTCCGGTTCCTTCTGGCACGATCACTGTATCACTTACACTCTCCAATGTTAAGGTTTCTGCTGTTGCAGCAGCGGCAGTGTCTGCACTCAGTTGTTCTTCATTCACATCATCTGCTGCAAATATTTCCACAACATTGCCCTGTGAAGTTTCTTCCAGAATTCTCTTACCGCTAAAGGAAACTGTTACATAACCATTATCAGACCAACTATTATCCAGTTTAACTCCATTAAGCATAAGGTTAATATCATATGCTAATACCGAACTTACCTGGCTTCCTTCTTCATACTCCAACTTATCTTTAACAGCTGCTTCAATCTCTGTAGTTACTTCCTTAACATCCAGCCTTGTTCCAATAGGAATAACTCCCTCTGGAGCCGTAGCTGTAATGGTTACCCCATTAATAGTCACAGAATCAGCAAATTCCGGATGCTCACCAGTCTCTGTCATATAGACTTCTATTATCTGCTCTTCGTAAATATCAGGGACAGAATACCACACGGTCTGAGTTGTGTCATCATTATCCGCCACAGAATCAACCGAAAGGATCTCTCCATTCGCAGTCACATTCTCTACCGCATAACCAATCTGGTTCTTAACGCCGAATGTTAATGCCTGACCTTCCTCAACGCCTCTCGGCCCTTCCACGATACGGGCGCTGGCTTCCGGATAGATTGCATATGAGATCTTATACCCCTCAAAGTCATCCAAAGCCTTCAGCTGATTGATCGTAGTCACATAAATCTTAGCTGTGGAACAATAGCCTATTCCAACCAGATCCGTTGAACCTGCTGCTGAAACATTGTCTTCTTTCTCAGGCGCCTGTGTCGGCTTTGCCTCTGATGAGGAAGCCACGTCAGGAACTTTCTGGGTGGGAGTCTCGGCTTTGCCCTCGCTCTCGTCTGCAGTGCTGCTCTCTACCGGTGCTGCCGTTGTCTCGTCTGTATCAGGTACAGTGGTCTCGCCGTCAGCTGCCGTGGTAGTCTCATCTTCCGAAGCCTGTGTGGAATCGGTTGGATCAGTTGGCTGGTCTGCTTCTGTTGACTCTTCCTTGCTGGGAGCCTCAGTTGCTTCCGTCTGCTCTGCTTCTGTTGCATCTTCCTTTGTGGGAGCCTCGGTCTCCTTTGGTTCTTCCTCTTTCTCAGGTTCGGGAGCTTCTGTCTCTTCTTTAACTTCTGCTGCATCTGCCCCATCATTATTCTCATTATCAGCAACTACCGGTGCGTAGTGACGAATGATGGACGCCACAGGTTCGGTCGCCTCTGGTTCAGGAGCTTCCGTCTCAGGGGCCTCGGTCTTCTCTGGTTCGGTTGCTTCCTGAGTTTTTTCCTCAGCTGCTTCCGTTGTGGCCGGTTCTTCTGTGGAAGCCTCAGTCTCACTCTCAGCCGGGGCCTCTGTTGTATCCTCCGGTAAAGCAGCCTGGGTCTCATCGGTTTCCTGAGTCTCATCAGGTGTTGTTGTTTCATCAGATGTTGTTTCATCAGGAGCTTCTGTTGTATCATCCGCTACCGTGGTCTCATCCGCTGCTGGCGCCGTGGTCTCTACCTGGCTCTCGGTTTCTGATGGAGCAGTTGTCTCCTGTGCCCCTGGCCCGTTTGTATCTTCAGGTGCAGGTGCGGGTGTTTCTGCCGGCTTGGAAATATGATTCACTTCCTCATCGCCGTATGCTGCCTCATAACTCTTTACAGTAACGCGTTTGGTCTTTTTAACCTTCTCTACACCATCATCCATTCTTGTGATCTCAGTGGTGCAGCTGATGGTATCTTCCCCGTTATTCACGTATAAGAAGATAATCTCCTCATCGCCGGTTACCATATACATGTCATCAGCATCTTCCGGCAGCCGAACGAACACGCGTAGTTCTGCGTCCATACTTCCGCCTTCCGGATCAGGGAACACTTCATAGATCTTTCCCTCACCGAAGAAGAGTTTCTCAAATTCAGCAATCTTTCCATTGGTGAAATCGAGATCCTCTGCCGTCACTTCATTGCCATCAGCGATTGCTTCATCAATGGCTTTGACAAGCTGTGAACCGCTCATCGTGAAGGTGACGGATTCTGACGAACTGGCTGCCAGGGCCGTATTCATATCCGCACCAACATTGGTTAGGATCATGGCCATTGCAAGCAGGAACGCCAGAAGTCGTTTTTGAGCACTGTACACTGTCCGCGACAGCGCCCTAGACCTTTTTCTTCCTTCCATACATATTCTCCTCTCAAGATATTTCTTTTCCAAAACAGGGATAATTTGCTATTGTCTGGAACAAGTATATCAAATGGCAGTTACAAACGGGTTACAAATTAAGATTTATTAAAATTTTTCTTAAATAATCTATTCCCCGCTTTTAACCTATGCCCTTATCATATCAGATCGGGCGTTACCAAAAGCGTTATTTCGACCACTTTTTTCGTTACTATTTCTTTTTTTATCTGCATTTTTTGATTTTATTTTTAACCTTATTTTCATTTTTTTGTAATATTATCAGACAGCTTTTCTTTGGATTTTTCCATACTTCTTTCGCCTGTTTCTAACGTCAATTCTTAAGATTTATTGCGAGATTTTTCCTCATTTCATCTTGCATTTTCTCCCCTCTCCGTGGTACAATGAATCCAATGGATTATTATGAGTTTTTTTCTCACGGATATGGAGGTGTCTTATGCTGGTTCAGCTGATTTTAAAGAATTTCAAGATTTTCAAAGAAGAAACTTTATTAGATTGTTTACCTGGTCCCATAAACGAACACAAAGCATCCCTGATCAAGGATGCTTTGGATGGGGAACAGTTTCTCCCGGTTATTGCTATCTACGGCCCCAATGGGGGTGGCAAATCAACGGTGCTGTACGGCTTACGATTCCTAACAGATCTTCTTACCGCCGCCAGGCCGGAAACCGTTGCTTCCCGGCCAGTCCATCACCGCATGTCACCGGTCTGCTCGGGCATGCCCTCTGAGTTTGATGTACTGTACCGGCACAGAGGCTTCCTGTTCCGTTATCAGCTTCGCCTCCTAAAGGGGATCATTGCAGAAGAGACCCTTTTTTACGGCCGTGTTGGAAAGGATGATGCCGGAATACTTTTTAATAGGAAGGAATCCGATTTTCATCTGGGCAAGATCGTATCATCCTGTCCGGTTAATCACGTGTCTCCCTCAGAGCCGCTGCTCTCTCTCCTGGCACGTTCATCCCAGTCCGAAACCATCCAGGCCGCATACTCCTGGTTTGAGGAGACGCATTTTCTTTCCTCCTCTCCTTCGGATGCTCCGTTACCAAAATCAGCGGAACAGGCCGGCAGGATCGGAAGCAATATATATGATGCTATAGACGGCAATACATACGGCGATATCGATGGCAATGCATATGGCCATATTGGTGACGGTATCTCCGGCGGCATCTATGACGACATCTGCAAAGACATCTGTACCCTGCTCCAGTCCATGGGACTGGATATCACCAATATCAGGTCCGTTCCCCAGGGAGGCGTAACCGCTTCCGGGCTATGGCTGACCCATACGCCGGAAGGTTCTGAACCTTACGAACTTCCATATGAGGATGAATCAGAGGGCACAAAAAAACTTTTATCCGTCCTCCCCCCTGTCATCGCCAGCTTAAAGCAGGGCGGCCTGATCGTGGCGGATGATCTGGACAGCCGGCTGCACCCCCATCTGCTGCGTTTTATCATAAGCCTTTATACAAATGCAGAGAAAAATCCTCACGGTGCTCAGCTTATATTCTCCAGCCATAATACCGCTGTTTTGATGCCCACTGTTCTCCGCCGGGATGAGATCTGGCTCTGCTGCCATCCATCAGGGGAGGATGCGCAGCTCTATCCTCTTTCCTGGTACAAAAAAGAAAACGGCCTCATTCCAAGAAATGATGAGGCCTATGGCAAGCAGTATCTGGAAGGCCGTTATGGGGCCAGTCCCAAGATAACCGGTTAATTCTTAGCGGAATACCTTATAGCAGACTTTCAGGCATTACCTGATAGTTCAGTTTCACCTTGCGCCCTCCGTCCCACAGATGGAGGGTGCGGTCTATCCGTTCAAATATCCTGAGACAATACTCCTGGGAGGTGCCGTTGAGCATTACCAGGTACTGGCTTGGATTGTAGCAGGTAAATAAATCTCCCTTTCTCACGGACGTTCCGATGGCCTCATGAAGCCTGGCCGAAGCTGTCTTCAGCAAATCCCCGGCGGCATCCAGGGGTTTTCCCTTTGCATCCAGCAGCGTACAGCACAGCATCACGCTGGTGAAGTCGATCCGCTCCGACATGCGTACCAGCAGTCGGTAGCAGTCGATAAAGGCAGGATAAGAACAATAGTAAGGTCCATTGACCCGGTCCCGCTCCTGCAGGCTTTCCCTTACGTCCTTAAGGGTGTCTGAAGTATAACGGATCTGGCCGCTCATGGTCCTAAACCGCTCCAGCATCTTCTCAGAGGGAGGAAGACCCTGTTCCTCAAAATACTGGGTAACCGCCTGGTCGTAAACCTGCATGGCGTCCTTAAAGCGTTTCATGGCGATCAGGCAGTCGATTTTCATGATCTGACACTCTTCATAGGGATAAAGATTACAGGCAGCGGAGCACAGCTCCAGCAGTTCCGTGTACTCGCGGTTGGCCTTCATCAGATGGCTGGCCACCCTCAGACACTGGAAGTACAGTTCCTGGCACCGCACTTCGATAACAGACACCCACTTTTCTCCTGCCAGCTGGGCCATAAATTCCCCCTGGTACAGGCGGCAGGCCCTCTTTAACAGGTTTTCATCCCTTGTCTTCAGCGCTTTCCTGGCAGTTTCCTCAAAATCCTTTGCATCTATGTACACAGAAAGGCTGCCCTTGTCAAACCGGTAGACCCCGCCCTCGGTCCGGATATACTCATGTTCCGGCAGACCGCTGCCCTCCAGTATTTTGCGGAGCCGGAACACAGCCGCCCTAAGGCTTCCCGATGGGTTGGTGTTCTCACCGTTTCCGTAAAGCATATCCAGCAGTTCTTCCCTCAGAACCCCCTTTTCACCGGCATATAAAAGGATAAGAAAGAGCTGAAGCATCTTACCCAGCGGATTTGCCATAACGGACAGCGGTTTCCTGTTATACTCCACCATAACCGTTCCCATCATAAATACATTTAAGCCTTCACTTTCGCCCAATATACGGGCATTCCCCTGATCTGCGTTCATCGTTTCCCCTACCCCCGTTGCAAGAGCGTTACACGCCTCATAACGCTATTTTACAACATTCCATCTGATATTTCCACAGATTTTTCCAATTTTCCACATATTCCCCGCGGACTTCCCATGCCCCATCACTTTCCTCTCATAAACCAGAAATAGTACGGAATCTCCACCAGAAGCATTACACTCCACCCAACAGCACAGGCATAGGCAACGCCCTGCATTCCCATAACAGGCGCCAGAAGATACACAAATACCACACGAAGGCTGGTCTGTACAAAGGTTCCCAGAAGGGTTATGCTCATATTCCCCATGCCGCGGAAAAAGCCCTGTATTCCATTGGTAAAGGCCGGGAAAATGTAGAATAGGGCCATAAGTCCCAGATAGCTGCTGCCCAGTCCTATGATGCCCTGGTTCCCGGCAGTAACAAACAGTCCCATCAGCGGTTTTCTAAACAGCAGGATCACAAGAGCAATGCATACCCAGTAGCAAAACTCCAGGGTCAGCCCATGGCGAAAGCCCTTCCGGATCCTCTCCTTTTTTCCGGCTCCCCGGTTCTGTGCCACGAAGGTGGTGATGCCATGGGAAATGCTCTGCTCCGGCGTAAAGGCATAATCATCAATCCGGTTCACTGCGTTAAAGGCCGCGATCATATCAACCCCCAGAGGATTGACCGCTCCCTGGATCAGCAGCTTTCCAATGGGCTGGCAGGATTGCTGCAACGCTGTGACGCTGCCGTAGCGCAGTGTCTGGCGCAGCAGCTGGCGGTCCATGGTGAACTCCCCTTTTCTCAGCTGCAGCATGGGTATCTTCCTATATACATAGGTGATACACAGAATCGCAGAGGCCGCCTCTGCGATCACCGTGGTGGTGGCCGAGCACACGATGCCAAAGCCCAGGCCGCCTATAAAGATCAGATCCAACAGGGCATTGAGAACAGATGAGAATGCCAGGAATTTAAGGGGCGTCTTGGAGTCCCCCACACTTTTTAAGGCAGCGGAAACTGCATTGTAAAAATATGTAAATGGAGCTCCCAGGAATATAATGGACAGATAGGTGGAAGCCATGCCCAGTATTTCTTCCGGCACCTGAAGCGCTTTAAGCAGCGGTCGTGAGAAAAAAACTCCGAGAAGCGCAACAATAACCGAGAAATAACAGCCGAATATCACGGTGGTGGACATTTCCCTTTTCAGTTTATCCTGGTGGCCTGCGCCAAAAAACTCACTCATCAGGACGGAGGCCCCCATACAGATACCGGAAATGCCCAGGATCACAATATTCATGACCGGGCTGGCAGTCCCTTCCGCCGCCAATGCCTGTTTTCCGATAAACCGCCCCGCTATGATGGAGTCCACAGCATTATAGGTGAGCTGGAACAGGTTTCCAAGGATCAGCGGTACCGAGTACCTGACCAGATGATTTGTTATTTTTCCTTCTGTCATATTTACAGCAGCCATAATGATCTCTCCTTATACCGGTACTGATTTTTTCCTGTCAGAAGCTGCGGAGCTTGTCGTCCTCATCTGCCGCAGTCTTATCGATGGAGCGTATCTCCACTTCATACCCAAAGCGGTCGTCCACCTTAACGTGGACCCGGTCCCCCACTTTATGGCCCCTGATGGCCTTTCCCAGAGGTGAATCTATGCTGATCAGGCCCTGAAGGGAATTTCCCCGGACGGTTGTAACCAGTTTGTATTCCTCCGTCTCGTCATCATCCGGAATGTATATGCTCACCCGGTCTCCCAGCCCTACCTCATCTGCCCCGGACTGGTCGGAGATGATCCTGGCCGTCTTTATCATTTTCTCCAGGTAACGGATGCGGCTTTCATTGCGGTTTTTGTCCTGCTTGGCTGCTTTGTATTCAAAATTCTCGCTCAGGTCCCCGTGGGCTCTGGCCTCCTTCACCGCTTCCAGCGCTTCTTTTCTCACCACCAGTTTCCGGTACTCTATCTCCTCTTCCATTTTCTTAATATCACTTTTCGTCAGATTATCATACATGATTTGCCACTGCCTTTCCCCAAAAATGTTTCCATCAGTTTTTATTGGTATTCCCGGTACTGCCATCCGCCTTTTAGCTGGTATACGGCTCCGGGAGCCAGACTGTCGTATTGGATGTGTTTGATGTGAGGATTTTCCTCATTATAATATGCCTTCATGATCCGTTCCACCTCCTGGTTGTCCATGTCAGTAAAGCAGCGCCTTACCATGGCCTGGGGGGCCAGGCCTGTAACGGACAGATCCACCTTGTACCAGTTTCCATCCGCCTGTACATAGACAAACATATGGTCCTTGTCCTCATCATCCGGAGCACAGAAGCAGTTCAGTCCCATGGACCTGGCAAGAAGCTGGTAGGCCACGGAGATCCCTTCACACACCGCCTTATGGTTCACAAGGCACCCATATGCCGTGAAGGAGGGATCGCCCGTGGTGTCTTCTCCCGCCACAAACCGGTTATAAAGATCCTTATCATAGGTACAGCCGGAGGCAATATAAAAGGCCGCATTCCTGGCCCGCTCCAGTTCGCTTGCATTTCTCCACTGATAACTGTTAAGATACTCCCGTATCACCAGGGCAAGACGGTTGCGCTGCTGCTTATAGGTATCGCTCCCCACCCCTTCCTGGTAGAGGGGCACCCCGGCCAGCACCAGAAGGCTGTCGCCATCCACCGCCATTTCCCCGGTCCCGATCTGGTCGCTCTCCCCGTATAACGCTTTGCACAGGTTATCGGAAAGGCCGAAGTAGTTGTACAGCCCATAATTGTAGTCCTGTCTCAGGCGGCGCTCCATCACGGGATCCCCCTTTGAGTTATAGCTCATGATCACATCCACATACTGCAGCCCGGCCTTGTCCGCATAATCCTTTAGGGGATAATCCGCATCGTACGAAGCATATGGGTCATGGTTCACCCAGGCTCCGTCCTCCCCTACCTGGTATCCGTCCGGCGTGGCGGTATTGGAAAGCATCCGGCCGTTGGCATCAAAATAATACCACCGCCCATCTGTGTCCTGAAGCCATCCCTTTGCATAGGTCCCGTCATCCTGTCTGTATTTCCACTGACCAGATTCCGTTGTCCAGGTTCCGGCATACGCTGCGTTTGAAATAAAGATACTCAATGCCGCTGATACGGCAAGGATTTTTAAAAAATGTCTTTTCATAGCAATTCACTCCTGCCTTTTATAAATTCTTTATTTTCACTTTAGTTTCTTTATCGATTCTTTAGCGTGTGCTCAAACTTTGGCCACATTTTCCCTGTATAGTATTACTTGTAAGGTGATAGACCTTTTAAATATACAGGAAGACACTTTTTCATACCTATTGGCCGGCAGTTCCCCTTCTGCCGGCCCCCTCCATTTTATAAGCCGGATGTGACCAGGACATGCTATGGCAGCGCATGTTTGGTCACATTCTTTTTTTATCTGCATATGCTGTAAAGAATAAACTTTTTTAGGAGACCATTATGGATAACCAATCTGTCACTCCTGCTGATATCTTCGCAGATCTACTGCGCTTTCGGGCCCCTTCCGCCGTTGCCTGGGTAAGAGGCGGGGCATCCGCTCCCGCAATAAGCGGCCTTGTGAAATTCTATCACACACCTTACGGCGGTGTGCTGGTGGAAGCTGAGATATTCAACCTTCCCAACAAGAATATGCCTGGCGCCACGGATTTCTACGCCATGCACATCCATCAGAACGGCGACTGCTCAGACAATTTCGCCAACACGGGAGAGCATTATAATCCCACCAACGCCGCCCACCCCAACCATGCGGGCGACATGGTCCCCCTTCTTGGAAATGAGGGCTATGCATGGACGGCGTTCTATGACAAACGCTTTAAAATAGAAGATATCCTGGGACGGTCCGTTGTCATCCACAGCCATCCCGATGACTTTACCACCCAGCCCTCCGGCAATTCGGGCGGAAAGATCGCCTGCGGAACCATTATGAAAGCGGATTATACGGATCAGGTCTGATTCTTACATCTGGGGGCCGTTTTTCCGGAGTGTGTACGGAACTTCCCGGAGTATGCACAAAGCTTCCCGGAGTATGCACAAAGCTCCCCGGAGTGTGTCTGAATACCACCTCCAGACACACTCTGGAGTATAACACAAATTCCAGTTTAATACAATTTGAACCCGGCCCCTTCCACAATATCCAGATCCCTGAACACCTGGCTGACCGCGGCTTCGTATTCGCCGAGCCGCTGGGCCTTTTTTATCTTTTTGCCGTATTTCCCGTCATCAGAGAATATCCGGATCATGGATGCCCATATCTCTTTCATTTTAAACAGCACATTCCTGTCCCCGGACATGATCCCCCTGTATCCCTCATAGATCCGCTGGTGAAATTCCTCTAACCGGACCTTATCCAGAGGTGTCCCTGTCTCTATGGCTTCCACAAGACCGGGATTGGCTATGATCCCCCGCCCCATCATCACATACCCCAGTTTCGGGTATTGCTGACTCAGCCCCCTGAAATCCTCTGCCGTGAACAGGTCCCCGTTATAGCATACCGGGCTGCTGCCGTGTTCCAGGCCATAGCCGAACATTTCCCTGTCAGGGGTATTCTTGTAATAATCCGTGCGGACCCTGGAATGGATGATCAGCTGGGTCAGGGGATATTTGTTATAGATTTCCAAAAGGTGGTAAAACTCATCTGAGGAATAGATGCCCAGCCGTGTTTTGACCGACATTTCCATCCCCATCTTATCCAGTTCTTCTGTCACGGTTTCCAAAAACATATCCAGCGCATGGGGCATACTGAGAAATCCCGCCCCTTTGTTCTTGGATACCACAGTCGGCGAGGGACACCCCAGATTCAAATTCACTTCCCTGTAACCGTATTCTTTTAATATCAGGGCCGCCCTCAGGAAGTCTTCCGCCCTGTTTGTAAGGATCTGAGGTATCACGCAAAGCCCCCTGTTGTGTTCGGGCAGTATATCGTTTATCTCCCGGGAGCTCAGTCCGCCCTTCATCCCTCCCTGTGCCCTGGGCGATACAAAGGGTGTAAAGTACCGGTCCATGGGCCGGAAACAGGCGTGGTACGCGTTCCTGTATATATATCCTGTAAGCCCCTCCATGGGAGCCATGTAAAATTCCATTCTATGAGATCCGTCCTGTCTTTGGTTTATGGTCCCCCGGCATCCTGCCGGGCGCATAGCAAGTATAGCATATCCGGACCCCAAATGCAAAAATATGCCCGGACTGTTTTAACTTTACAGCCCGGGCACGGATTTTCTTTTCTCGGTTGTCTGTTTCCTTACTTACCAACATCCCTTCCCAGCGTGATCTCCACCTTCTCAAAATTTTCTACACTCTTTGTCTTCTCGAAAAAGTGGGGCATTTCCCGGATCATGGTGGATTTGCTGTAAAACGGGTCATCGCAGGCCAGCGGCAGTTTTACGGTCCTTTGGGTGGCCGCTGATTTATAAATGGCGGCAATGAGCTCAATGGATTTCCTGCCCTCCTCACCGCTGGTAAGAAGCGCTTCCCCGCCCTGGATGGCTCCCAGGAAATTTCCGATCTGGGCCTCATGGCCTTCACGTTTAAGTTCCGGTATGCTCAGGTATGCCTGCTCCAGCATCTTCAGCCCTTCCTCATCCTGCTCAGGGAAACCGTTGGGCAGGGGCTTGGAGGCAGCCGGTTCCCAGGGAATGGAGAGACGTCCCTTCTCTGTCTGGAAGATCAGTTCCTGCTCCTCCCCGTGGTCCACAATGGAGGTGGTCAGCTGGGCCATTGCTTCCGGGTAATTGAATACGGCTACCCCCACATCCTCCAGTTCCGAATTGTGGTGTCCCACATTTCTCATACATGCCATCACTGATTCCGGCATTCCCATCATCCACTGGAGAAGGTCGATGTGATGGACCGAGTGGCTGGTAAAGCTTCCCCCGCACTCGCTCTCCCAGGTTCCCCTCCACCACAGGTCATAGTAGTTCTCTCCTCTCCACCACAGGGAGTTGACGATCGCATGGGTCACCCTGCCGCCCGTCCCTTCCTCCAGCATGCGGTGGACTCTCTCCATAGGCGTCTTAAAGCGGTTCTGGCACACCACGCTTAAAAGCCTGTTGTTTTCCCCTGCAGCGCGGATCATCTTATCACATTCCTCCAGGGAGCTGGCCATGGGCTTTTCCACCAGCACATGGCACCCATGGTTTAGGGCATGGATGGCCGCCTCACAGTGGGCCGAAGGAGGAAGGCAGACAGATACCACATCGATCCCCCCCTGATCCAGGGCTTCCTCCAGACTCTTATACGCCCGGGCGTTCTGTATTCCTTTTTTTTCCAGAAGTTCCTCCGCCTTATTCACATAGAGATCGCAGACCGCCCTGATCTCGCAGTCCCCGCCAAACTCTTTGTACGCATCAATATGGACGCCTGCGATAGCTCCGGCTCCCACGATTGCAATACCTAACATCCGCTCACCCCTCAATTCTCTCTGCCGCCAATTCCGCCTCAATGGCCAGTTCAATGGCTTTAAATTCCGTATCCTGGTCAAAGGCCGTATCTGTCCTGTCCAGACAATCCCTGATCAGTCTTCCAAAGAATGGGAAGCCGATGAGTCCGGCTGCCTTTATGTGCCGCTCCCCTTCGTGGTTGACCAGGTACAGGTGATCCCCCTCCCTGTCATTTGCCACATCCAGGTATTTGCGTATCTCAATGTATCCGTCCGTTCCCACGATCAGGGTCCGCCCGTCTCCCCAGGCTCCCAGGCCGTCCGGCGTAAACCAGTCCAGACGGGAATAAGCCGTGGTCCCGTTGTCGCAGTTCAGCATCATGTCCCCAAAATCCTCAAATCCGGGAGTCTCCTTATGACCATAGTTGGCAACCCTGCTCTTTTCCACCACCGCGTCCCTGGCTCCCGCATAAATCAGGATCTGTTCAATCTGATGGCAGCCGATGTCCACCAGGATCCCCCCATACCTGGATTTGTCAAAGAACCAGCCCGGCCTGGTGGAGACAGAGGCCCGGTGAGGTCCCCAGCCCATGATATTGATCACCCGTCCGATGGCCTGTTCCTTCAATAGCTTTTCAGCATATACCGCGGCCTCCACGTGACGCCTTTCGCTGTAATACACCGCGTATTTCCTGTTGTATGCTTTCACGGCCTGTCTGCCCCTGTCCAGCTGTTCCCTGTTGATCAGGGGCGGTTTGTCCGTGAAGTAATCCTTTCCCCTGGCCATGGCCTGTATCCCCAGGTCACAGCGCTCTGACGGCACGGAGGCCGAGACGATCATCTTGATCCTCTCATTGTCCAGGATCTCCTCCAGGGAGGAAGCGGTCCTGGCCCCAGGGTATCTTTTGCAGAATGCCTCTGCTTTTTCCGTGTCCGGGTCATAGACCAGATCGATCACAGCACCCGCCTCAGTGAGTCCGTTGCTCATTCCGAATATATGTCCGTGGTCCAGTCCCACTACTCCCACATGAAAATCATCCTTGCCGCACACAGGGGCCGCATGTCCCCTGGGCGCATAATTTTGTCCGTCTGCTTTTATCTGCATGATGTCCTCCCTTATCCCATTTCTATCTCATAAGTCCGGGCAGGAATGTCACAATGCCCGGCACAAATATCATAAGTGCAATAGCCGCAAGGATCACCAATATGTATGGCATCAATGGCTTAACGCTCTTTTCCAACGGCAGGCCCGCCACTCCGCAGGCGATGAACAGGAAGGTTCCCACCGGCGGCGTGATGGCGCCGATCTGCATCACAATGACCATGATAACGCCGTAATGGATGGGATCAAACCCAAATGCACCCCCAACCGATACCACGATTCCCGCAAACATGGCAATGAGTATGGTGGGATCCAGAAAACATCCCAGGATCATGAACACAATGATCAGGAACAGGGTGGCCAGATAGGGATTGCCCAGCGTGTTCACCGCAAAGTTCAGCACTTCCTGCTGAAGCTGCATGCGCACCAGCACATTGGCAAGGACGCCTGCGGCTGAAATGGTCATGAATACCACGGCGGTGGTCACAGCGGAATCTACAATGATCTTTGGAAGGTCCCCTACCTTCAGCTTCCTGGATACAAAGAATCCGTAGATCAGGCCGTAGGCAATTGCCAGGACTCCCGACTCAGTGGGGGTTACGATACCGAACACAATACCCAGCAGGATAATGAGGGGCATGATCAGGGCACCCAGGGACTTCCAAAAGGTCTTTATGAAATGGATCATGGAAAAGCGGGTAATAGGAATGTCATATCCCCGTTTCCTGTAGGATACATAGTTGACACCGCACTGCATGATACCAATGAGGATTCCGGGCACCAGCCCTCCCAGGAACAGCTTTGCAACCGGTGTCTCGGTGTAAAAGGAATACAGGATCATGGCAATGCTGGGCGGAATGATGGGGCTGAGCATGGATGATCCCGCTGTAACAGCAACCGCATAATCCTTGTCATATCCCTGTTTTTCCATGGCAGGAATCAGCATTCCCCCGATGGCCGAGGCATCCGCGGCGCCGGAGCCCTGGATACCGCCAAAAAGCATGGAGGTCAGGATATTTACATATCCCAATCCGCCCTTAAACTGCCCCACGGCCGCATTGGCAAAGTCCACCAGCTTATCCGTGATCTGGGCCTTCATCATGATATTTCCCGCCAGTACGAAAAAGGGAATGGCCATCAGGGAAAAGGAGTTGATGCTTCCAAACATGCGGATGATCACCAGCGAAAAGGGGATGTCCATGGCTACGATAAAAATAATGGCCGTGATAAGGGTGGACATAAAAATGGGAAAGCCCAGAAATATAAAAAATAAAAGCACTAAAAACACAAGCGTGGCCTGGATCATTTTCCCACCTCCTCTTCGGCGCCGTCCTTCCATCCAAACAGCTGCACTGCATACTCCAGTATCAGGTAAAATCCTCCCACGGGAACAGCCGCATAGAACCAGGCAATGGTTATGTCAGGAAGATTTTGCAGCATGTTGGTGGTATTTTTCATCACATGCATGGCCCCGGCATAGGTCACCGCAGCAAGGGCAGCGATCACCACCGCGGTGGCGCACTTCTTGGCGACCTTCATCTGGGACTCCGAGAGAAAACGGTCCAGGAAAAACTGTACGCTTAAGTGGGATTCCTGCTTTACTCCCACGCTGGCCGCCAGAAATGCCACCCAGATGGCCATAAGCCGTATGATTTCATCCCCCCAGGCAAAGGGCTTTAAGTCCGCGGAAGTAAAATACCGCAAAACGATCTGCACAAAGCTGAGGATCACAATGTATCCCAGCATACCGATAATTGCAACGGACCGGATCTTATCCAATATCCAGTATATTTTCTTAAACATGTCCTGCCTCCCATACATTGAGCACTGTTTTTAAAAATTGCCGCCCGGTATCACTGGCCAGAGCCAGCCGGGCGAAAATCCATTAAAGTCCACTCCTTACTTCTGCGCTTCCAGGATCATATCAATAAAGGAATTCCAGTTGTCTCCCTTTGCCCTGTATTCTTCCAGCATTGGTGCGCACGCTTCCTTCCACTTGTCGATGTCCTGGATCTCAGTGATCACAACGCCCTCTGCCTTCATCTCTTCCAGCGCCTTATCATTGTCCTCATCATCAATACGCGCCTGATAGGCAACCGTCTCATCCACCGACTCCATGATGATCTGCTGCAGATCCTGGGGAAGGCTATCATACCAGTCCTTATTAAAGAAATACATGATACAGGCCATACAGTGGTTGGTCACGGCCAGGTTTTTGGCGTTGTCCTGGAATTTCATAGAGTTGATCATGGACGGAGACGCCTCCATCCCATCCATTACCTTTGTCTGAAGAGCTGTATAAACTTCGTTCCAGTCCATGGTGGTGCCGGACGCTCCCAGGCAGTCGAACATGGAAATGTAAATGTTGTTGGGACCTCTCATTTTAAGCCCCTTCATATCCTCCAGCTTGGTAACAGGGGCAACGGTAAGCATGTCCCTTGCGCCCATGGACTGTCCGCCGCAGGCTACAAATCCATGCTGCTCCAGGCGTTTGGATACCTCCGGCTCCATGGCCTTGATAACTTCGCGGTATTCCTCATTGTCCTTGAACAGGAATGGGAACTCAAACATCTGAAGCTCAGGCACCCACACTCCTGGTCCGGTTCCCGGCGCTGCCGCCACCATCTCCAGAGCGCCTGCCTGGCACATTTCCACCTGCTCGGACTGGCTTCCCAGCTCATTCCCAAAGTTAGCCGTGGTCTTGATCCTTCCCCCGGATTTCTCCTCCACTGTCTTGCAGAAAAATTCCAGGGCACGCCCTATGGTTCCTGACTGGGCCTGGTTGGATGAGGTGCGCAGCTCATAGACCTTGCCGTCATCCGCCTTTGCCTCTGTTTCCTTGGATTCTTCCTTTGGCGCCTCCGACTGACCGGCCGCCTGGGTCTGTGCCGCCTGGGTCTGCGCCGCAGAGGTCTGGGTCTGTGCCGGCTTGGATGCGCATCCAGCCATCAGGGCTGCTGTAACGGCCACTGAAAGTGACAGTAATACTGCTTTTCTCATAATGTCCTCCTTTGTTTATGTTGCATTCAATTGTTTGACATAATTATAACAACCCAATGGAACGAATCCCATAGTTATTAATGCGGAAAACATTGTGATTCGTGTTTTGATTTTTAGCCAAGTTCTATAGTATTTAGTTGTATTTGTTGAGATTAAGTGATAAATTATATAATAAACAGGGGGTTCTTATGAGATGAAATTTGAAAAGCATCCATTTTTAGCACACTTATATGAATTAGATTGCGATTATCGGGTCATGCTCTACTCCGATACCAGCAACAAGAATATCTACAGTCATTCCCATAACTTTTTTGAAATGTTCCTGCTGATCTCCGGCAGAATCGTATACAATACGGCGGGAACTTCCTTCTATCTGAAGCCCGGTGATTTTCTGTTTATCAACAGGCATCAGGAGCATTTTCCGGAAATGCTGGATTTCTCCATTCCCTACGAAAGGATGGCGCTCCAGGTGTCCCCCCAGGTACTGAAGGAACTGTCCATGGACGGGGTGGATCTGTCGGAATGTTTTACAACAGACACCTTCCGGGTCTACCATTATCCCCATCCCATCCGTTCCCGGCTCAGCAGCCTTCTGGACCATCTGACCTTCCTGTACAACAGCGAGGATATTTACGGTAAACGGATCCTGGGCCGCAGCTGCCTTGCCGAATTCTTTGTGGAAGTCAACAAACACAACAACGACCCTCACATCTTCTCATTCAGCCGGGACAACAAGGAGATGGGCCTTATGGCCCTGGTGGACCAATATTTTAAGGACCACATGGACCAGCAGATCACCGTGGCCCAGCTGTCTGAATATTTTTATATGAACCGGTACTACTTCATGCACCGGTTCAAGGAGATTTCCGGAATGACCATTTACCAATATATCCTGCGCCTGCGTTTAAATGAAGCCGAGGCCATGGTCCGCGGCGGAGCCTCTTTTATCTTTGCCAGCCAGCAGTGCGGGTTCGGGGATTATTCCAATTATTACAGGTGCTTTAAAAAGGAATACGGGGTATCCCCGCGGGAGTATTTTAAAAGCGAGCCGGGATAAGGACAGGGAAGGGATCACATGGGGGCAGCAAAGGAAATCTGCTGTGCATGAACGCTGCAAACCCGCCCCTTTAAAACACCGGTCCGGGGATCCCGCGCAAACACAGCCAAATCCCCGCTCCGCTCATTCGCAGCCAGCAAAAAGCGCTGCGACCGTGACAGGCAGATGTTTCTCGGCCAGTGTCCGCCGCTGTCATACGTTTTAACGTGCCTCAGGTCTCCGGTTTCTCTATCCCGGGCGAACAGCGTGACCGTATCCGGCCCACGGTCAGATACATAAACACAGCGCCCATCATCACTGATCTTAATATCCGCCCCGGCTGCTGCTTCCTGTGAAAAAAGCTCATGCCCAACAGGCAATACCTGCCGCTGCTGTGCATTCCGTTCTTCGTCCATGGAAAATGTAAAAACATGGTTGTTTAGTTCCGTGACAACATAAAGATTTTTTCCGTCCTTTGAAACGGCCATGTGACGGGGCCCCTCACCCCAAGGAAATATGATCTGCCGCTTTTTTTCCAGAAGCTTTATGCCTCCCTGCTCATGGACTCCGTAACAGAAGATCCGGTCAAGCCCCAGGTCCGCGACATATAAAAAACAATTGTCAGGGCTTAAAAGCGTGGAGTGGACATGGGAGACCCTTCCCTCAAACCCGGGTTCAAAATAATCTTCTCCGGGAAATTCTTCCCTGTCCAGATATAATTTTCCATGTTCCTCCCGGCAGAGCAAAAAGCTTCCGCTGTTATAGCCGGATACGGTGAAATACGGCGTACCCGGCCAGGGGGTAATATGGCAAAGCGATGCGCCCGGAACATGGAGATGATCCACAGGCAGCAAGCGCTTTTCATGTTCCAGCCAGCGGTACAGAGTGATCTGGCTGTCGCGGCTGACTTCGCTCACCCCAAGGATCATGCCGTCCCGGATTACAAGAAAAGAAGGATTGATGTCCCGTCCGCCTTCAAAAAGCGGGGTCAGTTCCCCGCTTTTTTCATCCAACTCATAGATCCGTATCCCTCCAGGCTGCCCCGGAGCAGTGTAGGAACCGGTTATGATCAGTTCCTTATCATCAGCTCCATAACCGGTCATGCGCAAATGTGGAATCCCATTCATCCGTTGCCTCCCATAATCCAGGAATACGGTCATTGTCAATGTGTTCTTTAATCACTTCGTCATTCAGCCCTTCAATCCCCAGTCCCGGAAGATCCGGCACTTTAATATAACCATTGTTTACAATAGGTTTATAGGGATATTCAACCAGGTCCTGCCACCAAGGAATGTCATTGGAGTGGAACTCCAGCGCCAGAACATTCTCCGTAGCAGCCGTGCTGTGGACTGCAGCCAGGCAGGCAATAGGCGTCTCCGCCATGTGGACGATCATTCCTACCCCGTATTCCTGGGCCAGGTCTCCAATCTTCTTGTTTTCCAAAATTCCTCCTGAAGTGAGGATATCCGGATGGATCAAAGACACTCCGCCGGCTTCCAGAAGCGGTTTAAAGTTCTCCTTTAAGTAAATATCTTCGCCAGTGGCGACCGGCACATTGACCGACCTTCTTAAGATCGCATATTGATCCGTATAATGCCAGGGAAGCGCATCCTCCATCCAGGCAATGTTATATTTTTCCAGCATTCTTCCCAGCTTAATGCACTCAGTCAGTCCGATATGCCCCACGTGGTCAACCGCCAGCGGTATCTCATAACCGATCTCGCTTCTCGCTTCCGCCACATAATTCTCAAGCCACTCCATTCCTTTTTGTGTGATCTGGATCCCGGTCCTGCAATGCTCCACACAGGTGATCTCCCTGCGCTTCTGGGCTGCAACGCGCGTATCCATGGTTCCGTGCATATGCTCGTGCTGTTCCCCTGCCGCTGCAAGCTGTTCCACAAACCCCAGAGGCGCGTTCAGGGCTCCCGGCACATCATAGAGAAGGTCAATGCCCAAATCCATCTTAAGCATTGTAAAACCTTTTTCCATCCTTGATTTTAATGCCTTTCCCATCTTTTTTCCGTCCGGTTTTCCAGCCACATCCGTGTCGCAGTAAAGGCGGATCTCATCGCGGAATCTGCCGCCTAAAAGCTGGTATACCGGGACCCCGTATGCCTTGCCTGCCAGGTCCCACAATGCCACCTCGATCCCGGACACGCCTCCGCCCTGGCGCGACTGCCCGCCAAACTGCTTGATCTTACGGAAAATCCTGTCTACATTACATGGGTTCTCTCCGATCAGGCGGCTTTTCAGCATCAGAGCATAACGTTTGTCGGCAAAATCCCGCACTTCTCCATATCCCACCAGTCCCTGATTGGTGTATACCTTCACCATAATACACTGCATAGGAGCTTTCCAGATATCCGCAAAACGGATATCCGTAATCTTTAAATCAGATGGCCGCGATCCTGTCTTCACATGGTCTAATGCCTCTCGCTCGTCCAACATAGTTTATTAACCTCCCAATTCTTTTTAATCTCTCACATTGATCTCTCACAACAACATGGCGGCATCATCCAGACGCAATGCAGCGCCATTGATGCAGTCTGCCCCCTCCGAAGCCAGGAACATGACAGCAGGAGCCACCTGCTCCGGCTGGATGATACGTCCCCACGGCCGTTCCGGCCGGTAGGGAAACAGGGGTTTTAGGCCCGCCTGTTCACCAGTGATCACTGATTGCGGGTTCCCGCTTTTAACTCCGATCTCCACTGCTCCAAGTTCAAGGGAATTGACTGTAATTCCCGTCCCTCCGCACTCCAGCGCCAATTCCCGGGTCAGCATTTTGATCGCCCCCTTTGTCATGGAATAACAGAAGTCAAAGGTTGTTGGCCGCTTTGCGTGTACGGAAGAAATATGAATGATCCTTCCCCAGCCCTTTTGCCGCATAGGCGAAAGCACCCTCTGGCTCATCCGCAGGTATCCGCCCAGGTTGACCTGGAAAATCGTGCGGATCTTAGCCGCGTCATAACCTGAAAAGTCAAGATTATACTGCAATGCAGCATTATTCACCAGAATATCAATTTCCCCCAATGCCCGGACCGTCTCCTGGTACAGGCGCTCGGCTTCCTCCGGGATGGACAGATCGGCCCGTATCAGGGTACAGTCCTGACCGAAGGCCCTGACTTCCTCAAATACCTGATACGCGTTTTTCTCACTTGACCGGTAGTGGACCGCAACCTTTGCCCCCTGCCGCGCCGCCTCCACTGCGATGGCGCTGCCCAGTCCTTTTCCCGATCCGGTCACCAGTATTGTCTTCCCTTTCAGGCTCTTAACCTCCACATCCTTCATCGCTCATCCTTTCATAAGCCCGTGCATTGGCCAGTTTGTCTAAATATTCCAGGACCAATCCGCTGTCCGCCCGGATTGCTTCCCCATTGACGGCAGCAGCATCCTCGGCCAGGAAACATACAATTTGAGAAATATCCCGAGAGACAGGGATATGTCCGTTGGGGATTTTGAAGGAATATCCGTCATAAAAATGAGAAATTTCATTTTGGTACAGCCGGTCTTCTCCTCCCATGGCCCCCACCTCAATGAGGTTGCAGCGGTTTCCTCCGGTCCCAAAGCTGACCGCCCCTTCCCGGACCATGTTTTTTAACGCTCCCATGTACATGCTGTTCAAAGGCGCTGCAGCACTTGGTTTGTCAGAATGGACCGACCCCAGAAAGATCAGGCTGCCGTTTTTCATCAAAGAGCCAAACACCTTTGCAGTTGTAACAACTGATGTAATATCCTCCTCCACCAAGCGGCCAAACTCCTCATGGGAGATTTGGCTCACCGGTCTGCACAGGATCTCGGGCAGGTTATTATAGAAAAGCACCCGAACTGATGTAAGGCTTTGAAACAGGCGCTGCACCTCTGCCTCATCCGCAAAGTCAACCTCCTCCGTTTGACAGAAACAGTTCCTTTCCCAAAACCGGTCCTTTGACTGAAACCGGTCCTCCAACTGAAACCGGTCCTCCGGTCTAACATTCTTTCCCTTGGGGACGCAGAGCATTAACCGATACCCATTTTCAGCCAGCAGCATTGCGGCATCCCTTCCAATTTCAGTTGTAACATCTGTAATAACCGCCGTCTTCAGACGCTGATCATCCATTATGTCCTTTCCTCTCATAGGGTCAGTGCAGTTTATAGTCAACAAGCCCATTTGACTGCTTGGGTCTTTCCGGGTTTTTCGCAATCCCCAGTTCCTCTGTCCAATCCAGTCCATAGCCGCGATATTTTTCAGCCTCCTCAGACTTCCCGTACCACCCCAGGAAATCCTCCATCATCTCCATGGTCCATGCATTATCGATCTGGGCGGATGTATACACTCCTTGCTTTAACCGCTCAAAACCAAAGATATCCTTTACATGGGACTTTTCCGCCGTTGCCGCCACATGCTCCGCCAAATGGGCCGGGATAAATGTGATCCCGCTGATGGTTCCGTGCACCACATCCCCCGGAAGGCACACCGCACGGCCGATCCGTGCCGGCGTGTTCATCCCGCTCATCATGACATCGCCAATGGGCGTGGGATCAACCCCGCGGTAATACACCTGGAAATCATCCATCTCCACAATCTGCTCCAGATCACGGATCCCTCCCCAGATCACAGCGCCGCCTGTTTCCGTCCGGGTTTTGATTGCCGTGGAAAGGTTCCCTCCCACATAAGTTCCAAATAAGATCTGGTCGCACATATCAACCACGATCACATCCCGCTTTACCAGGGTTTCAATCACCCATTGATTAAAGAATCCCCGTTTTCCCTCTACATTGCGCCCCTCGTCAAGCAGATTGTTGTGGACATCAATCCTTGTGGGGACCATAACCGTTGTCACCGCGCGCCCGATCAGACGGCCCTTTTCTTTGTCCTGATTGCTTCTTTGCAGATCGCCCTCAAACTGATGCATGTAACCCTTATTGATCAGGGCCATGACAGCCTCCTCGGTTGTCACTTCCTTCAGGCGGTCTAAAAGCTGGTCGCTGACCTTTGGACGGCCGTCCTCAAAGCGCTCCCCCTGCCAATCCTTTGTGAGAAACTCAATATCCTCTTTCCTGTTAAATCTCATACCTATTACCCTCACTTTTTTTATTATGCGTTCCGGAGGATAATCCCTCCGTCTACCAACAAAGAAGTCCCCGTTATGTATGAAGCGTCATCTGAGGCCAGAAAACAGACTGCTTTTCCGATTTCGTCCGGCTGTCCCATTCTGGGGATCGGGATCCCTTTTCCAGCCGCTGTCTGTTCTTCTTCCGTCTTTATTCCCGTTAATTCCGATACCACCGCGCCGGGCGCCACTGCGTTTACCCGGATCCGGTAAGGGGCCAGCTCCCAGGCGATCCCTTTTACCAACCCCTCCAGAGCACATTTGATGGCTGAATAGAACGACTGCCCGGGAAGAGGGGCATAGGCGTTGCATGAGGTGATCATAATAATCGTCCCGCCCCTCTTTTGGTCAGTCATAAGTCTGGCGGCCTGCTGGGTGCAGTAAACCGCCCCCAGCAGATTTGTCCGGCAAATGGATTCGATCTCATCTGATGTATTCTCCAGGAAATCCTTTACCGTGGTAATTCCTGCATTATTTACAAAAATATCAATACCCGTTTCCTTGACAAAGGTATTAAAAAACCTGAAAATCTCATCCTTGTCAGTGACATCCAGAGGGCATCCCCTTGCATCCCCTCCCATTTCCCGTATCATCCGGATCGTTTCCTGGATCCGCTGGTGTCTGCGTCCTGTCACCAGAACATATGCCCCCTGTCCGGCCAGCTCCAGGGCGATCCCCCGTCCGATCCCGGACGTGGAACCTGTCACCAGAGCAACCTTCCCCGACAAATTTTGTCCGTCCATTCCTTCTCCTTTTATTTTGCCTCTGCGGCAGCTTCCGCTCCCAGGGAATACAGATACTCCGCCGCGTCTTCCACAGACATATCTCCGATCATAACCGCCTCTCCCGTGGACTTAAACTCCGTATTCCATGTGGAAAATGCAGGCGGAACATCACTCCAGTAAGGGGTGGGATTTACCTCATCCGCTGTGATGATCTTATACAGCATCATGTTCAGCTTCTCATAAGTATCCAGATCCGGCTCAATGGATCCATATACCTCATCCGAAAGCGGAAGTCCCCGGGTGGTTTTAAGGATCTTCCCTGCCTCCACATCGGAGAGGAACCATTTGATAAAGTCCGCCGCTTCCTGGATGTGCTCAGACTGGGCGCTTACCGAGAAGAAGATCGTGGACTGTACCCATCCGGAACCGCCCTCGCCCTGAGGCAGGCATACGCCTCCCAGTTCATCATCCGGCAGCATTTTCCCAATGGTCATAACAGATCCCACGGAGATGCTGCGGGTCAGCACTTTCCCATTCAGGAAATAATCGTTCATGGGATCATACTCCACAAAGGAAAGGATCACCTCAGGAGGAGGGCATACCCCTTCTTCTACCAGATCCAGATAGAACTGCATGTACTCCTTATAGGTTTCTTTATTAAAATTGAACTCATTTCCTGCCAGTGTCTTTTCTCCCCCGTGGGATTGCACATATTCCTGGTAATACTGGTACCAGTTACACATATCCCATAAAGGATACACTCCGTCCGGGCATTTTTTCTTTGCCTCACGGCCCCAGGCGATCATCTCCTCCCAGGTCCATCCGTTTTTCGGCTCTTCAATGCCCAGCTGCGCCAATCTGGTTTTGCTAAAGACAACGCCCTGTCCGTTGCGGCTCAGGGGGATTCCATAGAGTTTTCCATCGATCAGATAATTCTGTTTTTCATCCTCGCCCACAAACTCTGCCAGATCAATATAGGGCGACAGATCCGCCAGCGTTCCATTGTCAACATACTGCTCTATGTAGGCTGCATCCATCTGGAGAACATCAGGAACCTCCTTTGAGGCAGCTAACACCGGCAGCTTCTGCCAGTATCCATCCCATCCCGTAAATTCCACATCAAAGGTAACGCCTGTATCCTGAGAGTAAAGATCCAGTACCTTTTGAGTGGCTTCATGCCTGCTGTCCGAGCCCCACCAGAAAATAGAAAGGTTGGAAGCGCCGCCTGACGGCTGCCCCTCTGTTTTTGCGCCTGGAGAACTTTGTGCCCCCGGATCCTGCTTAGGACTATCAACCGGCTTTGAACAGCCTGACAGTGCCAGCATTGCAGCAAACAGAGCCACCGCGACCTTTTGACCAATTTGTTTTTTCCTCATAATATTCCTCCTTTTTTTGATAGCGTACTCCGGAAATTTCCTGGTACTCAGATTTCTGTGCGGCCGGCAAAAAACAGCTGCAAAGGCGGGCGCCGGGGAGACTTCGAGAGTGCATGATAATATATTTGTTTTAACCCTTAATGCCTGAAGCTGCCACACCCTCTATGAAATCCTTCTGTCTTGTAAAGAACAGGATCAGGGAGGGGATGATCGAAAGCAGCGACATGGCAAATAATTCTCCCCATTTGATCTCCCACTGATCAACCAGCATCCGAAGGCCAAGTCCTACTGTAAATTTGGCCGGTGTGCTTAAATAGAGCATCTGTGAGTAGAAATCGTCCCAGCTCCAGATAAAAGCATAGATCGCCACGGTTGTCAGCGGCGCCTTTAACAGGGGTAAAATGATCTGGGAATAGATACAAAATGTTGATGCCCCGTCACATTTGGCCGACTCATCCAGCTCCCTGGGAATCCCCCTGATAAATTGGATCAGCAGGAAGATAAAGAAGGCGCCTCCGCCCAGGCAATAGGGAAGGATCAGCGGCACATAAGTGTTGACAAGGTGCAGTTTGTTATACATGATATACTGTGAGACAACGGTCACCTGGGAGGGCAGCATCAAGGTCATCATGACAACGGAAAACCAAAAGTTTTTAAACTTAAATTCCATCCGGCCAAAGGCAAAGGCCACCAGGCTTCCGGAGGTCACTGCCCCCGCCACATTGATCGACACAATGAACATGGTATTAAGGAACAATCTGCCAAAGGTCAGGCTGTTTGTCATTTGCCATCCCTTTATGTAATTGCTCAGTGTCCAGTTTACCGGCAGGAAATTACGGGACCCAAGCTCATTTAAAGGCTTAAAGGTTGCAAAAAACCACCATAAGATTGGAAATACCATGATCGCTGAGAGGAGGATCAGATCGATATGACTGACCCAATGGTTTTTATGCTTTTTCTGTTTTAAATCATTTTTCTCCACTGCAAATATCCTCCTCTCTAATTTTCATAAAACACCCAGAACTTTTGACCGATAAACATAACTGCCGTGAAACAGCCAACGATCCCAAGAAGTATCCATGCCATTCCGGCCGCATAACCCATCTGATAGGATGTAAACGCCTTTTCGTAAAGCATCAGCGCATATAGATATGTAGCATTGGCCGGGCCTCCCTTTGTGATCAGGAACGCGGAGTTAAATTGCTGGAAAGCTCCGATCAATCCATATATCAGATTGAAGAAAATGACCGGCGAGATCATTGGCAGCGTGATCTTAAAAAACTTGTGTACTGTTCCGGCTCCATCCATGCCGGCCGCCTCATACAAACTGTTGGGTATGGCCTTCAGACCTGCCAGGAAAATGATCATGCTGGATCCAAACTGCCACACGTTCAATAAGACAATGGTTGTCAGAGCATACTTTGGGCTGGTGAGCCATTTTACAGCTTCTATCCCAAAAATTCCCAGGATCGTGTTGATATATCCGTCTATGCCGAAAATATTTCTCCAGAGGACCGCTACCGCTACTGAGCCGCCTAACAGGGACGGCAGATAGATAAAGGTCCTGTACAGGTTCATCCCCCTTACGGCCTTATTCAGACGGGTTGCTACAAATAACGCAAAGACCAGTTTGAGAGGCACTGCCATGAGCACAAAACGAAACGTGGTAAACAGCGCTTTTGAAAACCCTCTGTCTCTTGTAAACATTTTGATATAATTTTTCAGGCCCACCCATTCCGGAGCCGTAAACATCGAGTAATCTGTAAAAGATAAATAAAAGCTATAGACCATCGGCCAGGCGGTTAGGATCAGGAATCCCAGCAGCCAGGGAAGCATATATAAGTAACCTTCCCAATCTTTCTTCCATCGTTTCCTGCGTGCTTCTTTGCCGATAACCTCTTTGCAGTTTCCATTTTTCACTTGATCCCCACCCTTTATTTTTAATTCATTTCCTTTTCAATCGCTTCCATCAGACCCATCATATATCCGGTGGCAAACAAGTTCCCGTTGGTCCCGTATCCCTGCTCCCCCACCGTGTCCAAATACATTGTGGGCACATGATCCGGACGGATCACCCCGTCAAATCCAATGTCGTAATAAGTTTTCATTGCCGTATACATGTCTGTTTTGCCAGTGTGGTGGAATTCCTCCCGAAAATGTCCGGGGCCGCCGGTCAAGTCTCTGAAATGTGCAAAAAATATCTTGTTCTGGGTTCCAAAATGCCGGATCGAATCAATGACATCTTCTCCCATGGCGGCAAAGGAACCCTGGCAAAGGGTAATTCCGTTGTATTCACTGGGCGCCAGATCAATTGCTCTCTGCATGGCGTTGACGCTGGTCAGGATCCGCTCAATGCCGCCAATATTGTCAACAGGCGGATCGTCCGGATGAAGCGCTAACTGGACACGGTATTTTTCAGCCCAGGGAACTACCTTCTTGAGAAAGTACTCCAAATTACTCCATAAACGATCCTGTGAAACGCGGCCTAGCTCTGTAATAGGACAGGCCGGGATCAGATCATTGTCAAAGCCGGTAACCGTAGCTCCTCCATCCAGCTTGATATTTGTATCAGTGCGAAACCACCCCCACACAGGCATCCAGTTATAACAAACCGTTTTTATCCCAAGTTCAGACATGTTCTTTAACAAGAGAATGAAGTGTTCAATGGCTTCATCACGCCCCTCTGATCCCAGCTTAACCTCATCCAGAAATCCAACACCTTCTACAACAGAAAATTCCAGCCCAAAACTCTCCATGGAAAGCTTTGTTTTTAAGAGCGGCATATAATCCCATTCATGGATGTAACGGGAAAAGCCGCCCGCCCATCCGGCACTGGTCACAGCGCAGCGCACCCCCAGCTGCTGAGCATGATGTTGTAAGATTTCATGTTTCGGATTAAAAAATGCATATCCAAGTTTCATTCCCCGCACCTCCATTTCAACGCCCCTTAAACGGATGCATTATTTTTGCACTATTGCATATTTACATTATCTATTATGCATTATCTATTATTTTTTGTCAATATCAATATGTCATTTTTTACATTTTTTATTTTTTGCGTGATTGTATTGTTGTTTTGCACTATTGTTTTTGATTTTATATTATATTATTGGATGATATGTTAAATTACATTTTTCGTAACAATTGTGCAATATTGCATATTTTATGGAATGCACTATTGCAAAATATGGTTGTACATTGTTTCAATTTATGATATGCTTAGAAAATAAGAGAAATTCAAATCCAGGAGGTTTGTTAGAAAACTTTATGAAAGAGAGACGTGTTACCATTACAAGCATAGCCACAGAACTGGGATTATCGAGAAATACAGTTTCAATGGCGCTTAGAAATGATCCAAGAGTCGCTGAAGAAACCCGGCAGAGAATCACTAATTATGTGCGCTCTTCAGGATATACAAAATTCACAGACAAAACCAGCCGCGAAGAAGCACCTGACCGTCCTCTGCGCATCCTTGCCTTACGGCGCCCGGACAGTTCCCCTTATTGGGATCGGATCTTAAATGGTCTTTCCGAAGAAGCCTCTCTTTACAATTGCAACATCAGTATTGCTGTCGTCACCCAAAAGAATATAGATGAACTGCAGCTGCCCTATTCTCCTAATGACGAGATTGACGCCTGCTTCTTTCTTCATAAATTTGGAACTGCTTATACACAGAAGGTGCTGAAAAAAAAGATGTACAGTATTTTTCTTGACCGTGAAGTATATACGGCATTAGAGCCAACCATGGGGGATGTGATCAAAAGCGAGAGCAGACGGGCTACCATGGAATTAACTCTAAGCCTGATCCGCCAGGGAATGACAAGGATCGCCTACTTAAACCCCTTTCATGTGGACGGCGAAAGCTTTTGTGACCGCTTTGACGGATACCGCGATGCGATGACGATCTCTAACCTGCCCCTGGAACCCCAGCTGATCACCACGCCGTCGCCGTTCCCATTGATGTCTTCAGCGGTACGCAGCGCATTTGAGCAGCTGATGATCGATCCTCCCCAGGCGGTTGTCTGCGTAAACGACATCAGCGCCATGTGTCTGTCGGAAATGATCATAAAAGAAGGCCTTCGGATCCCCCAGGATATCGCGATCACAGGCTTTGACAATGATGAGGCAAACTCGTTCCAGCCGTTTTTCACAACCGTTGACTGCCATGCGCATCTATTGGGAAAACGTATGATCCACCAGCTTTTGTGGCGCATCAAGCATCCTGATGCCCCTTATGAAACGATCACCGTTCAGGGAGAGATCATCTACCGTGCTTCCTCCCAGCGGAACGTGCAATCAAACATTTTCTGAAAAGCAATATGTGGAAGAAAAATGTGAGTCAAGACCACCGGCTTAGCCGGTGGCTTGTTCTGCCCCTATAAGGGGCTGTTACCTGCTTGCGCCCGGAAGGCGCACTGAAAAGTCTGCCTGCTGCACCACATTCTCAGCTGCCCTTAAAAGGGCATGTTCAGTGCTTCCTTACTCCGGCTTTGCCCCAATAGGGGCTTACTGGTTTGCTTTGACTTCCTACTGACTCTTAAGAGTCCTACTTCTTGTTTTTCTTCACCGGCTCGCCCGTAAACGGGTCTATGTACTCTACTAACGACATCTGGTCATATTCCAAGTCCTCTTTTATCTGATTTTGGATGTATGCCTTTATTGCCGCCGTATTCTTTCCTACTGTGTCCACATAATATCCACGGTACCAGAAATGACGGTTTCCGTACTTATACTTTAGGTTCGCATGCTTCTCGAATATCATGAG
>NZ_JYHN01000042.1:0-2485 GCF_000954015.1 Clostridium sp. FS41 | reverse complement strand
GGGTAGAGGTGTTCACCACTTCACCGGCACAACCATCTTGCACTTTCTTGGTGTAAGAACTGGTTGAGCCCATCGCTGTGTTCTTTGTGCATCGGTAGGTCACTTCAATCATGTCCTTAATGTCTCGATGCACTTTGCGGATGTTCTGCGTGAGCAAGATGATATCGACACCGTAGTGACGGTGTATTGAGTACCATTCTAGAATGGGCGCGGCCAAGCCTCGACTTGGCAAGCTCATGTGCGCCTCATCGACCACATAAAGTGGCCCTTGTCCTTTTTCATTGCGCCATTCGTCTGAGTAATCTTCAATCTGGCTGAACGGACGCGAGGTTGAACCAAAATCCGTTAAACGGCCATCCACGATTTTGATGAGTTCTCGAACGTCTTCACCAAACACCTTAACGAACCAATCAATGTTTAAGGTGATATTGGTGATGACTTTGCGGCCATCCTTAATGGCCGGAATAATGTGGTAGGCAACCGCCTCATAGGTTTTACCGCCACCTGGTCTTCCTGCTATGGCGTATATCATGAGCCTAACCTCGTAAACGGAATCAATTGCAGCATCAAACGCACCGTAATAGCGGCCAGAATGATAGACAGGCATTGAGGCACACCGACCGCCGCCATAACCCAAGCTACAGTAGGCGGAATACTGGTCATGTACTGGCTCATATCGACCGGAGCGAATAGGGAGAACACACCAGAGAGCAACAGATTCACCATTGCCATGATTTGCTCAACCGCCCAAAAGAACAGGTCTTTGAGCATGTTGACCAGCGAGATTAAGAGCTGATAGAGGAACACCAACAGCTTGTTAAATAAATCGACTAACCAATCCATATTAACCTCCAAAAATAATACGACGCGCCGCAAACACTGACGTCATGATGAGCACCGCACGAATAAAACCGAACACCCAATCAAAGCTGATTTGCTCCTCAAAACTGAAGTCACCGAAGAACGGCACAGGGAGCACGAAAGAAGGGCGCTTAGCACTGGATAAGTCGAGGTCACCAAACGAGTTCACAAAGTTGTCGATGGTGTTGTGTTTAAGATCATCTAACTGACCGGACACCAAACCACCTAAACCATCGGGATAGCCCGACTCATAAAAGCCAGTACAACTTTGGGACTCGATACACGTACCACCCGTACCTGCACCAGACGTATCTGTGTTTGCGATACCGTCTAAGGTGTCAGAAATGCCGGAAACATCCTCCGCGATACCATCCATTGCCCCTGCAATTTTCTCTACATCGTCACCCACACCATTAACGGCATTGGTGTTCTTGTTCATGGCCGTGGTGATGTCAGCATTCGCTTGTTGGATAAGGGCCTTAGTGTTTTCGTAAATCTTGTTGTCGTTGATTTGCTGCTTTTGAATGGCTTGCGTGTTGGTGACCATCGACGCATTCAGCGCAATGATTTGGTTTTGAACGTCAGCATTGGCTTGATTGATGTCGATGTTCATGTCGTTTAGTGCTTTGTTGACGTCCTTATTCATCCCAGTAATGGCTTTCAGAACTGCCGTGTCTGTCGATTCATCGGTGTCAGGCTCTTCCACGTCTGGCTCACTGTCGGTATCCGGTGGATTCACCGTATTGGTTGAGCCATCAGGTAATATGCTAGGGTCTTCGATGTCGCCTGTTGGGTCGTCAGGGTCATGAATGGGGTCATCAGGAATAATAGGGGTGTCAGGGCCATCTTTACCCCAGAAGAGTGTACCGCCTTCACACTGGTTGCCTGTGAATTGAAAGTTACCATGACAGATGGTGTTTTGTGTCCATTGGCCGGAATCAACGCCCGTACACAGCGTACTATCACTAGGAGTACGCTCCAATTCACAACGGGTTGCGCCATAATCGCCATAACATGACCCTGTCACTTGTTCGCCATAGACATAAGCCAACCACTGAAGCGATTTGATTTCATCAATGGATTTTTTGAACTGGCAAGCGTCCATACAAGTACCGTCAGGGTTCTTGCCATATTCACAAACCGATTTGCAACGTAAGGTGGAGGGATCAAACTCGCTATTTTCTGGACAACGCACCTCATAATAGCCAAGACCAAGTCCATTATCACAAACTGTTTGATAGGGATAACGAGCATTAGAATAGGGTGTCTTCTCAAATGTGCATGTGTCGAAATACCCAGTATCCAAAAAACAAGTATTCACCTTGTAAGGGTCAACCCATTCACCTTGAGAGCCACAACCCCTCATTTGCATATGACCAATACGAGCTTCTAAAGCATACGTATGACTACTAGCACACAGAATAACAAGGGCAATAAAAAAACGGAGATAGTGATTCATTGTATTAAACCAATAAAAAAGGGAGCCGAAGCCCCCTTATCCTCTAAAGTTTTGGCTGGCCACGTATCCGGCAATGCCACCCAAAAGCACAAAGACGATGAGTTGGACATCGTGGAGAACGGCCAACATAAACTTAAGCCTTGTTCACAGCACGCTTAGCAAGAG
>NZ_JYHN01000041.1:0-632 GCF_000954015.1 Clostridium sp. FS41 | reverse complement strand
GACATCACGGTGTCTGTGTTGGTCAAAGGTTGCGACGAATGGGATTTGCTTAACTCCATGTCTCATCTTGAGTCTTGGGCTTCGTCTCAGTTCGCTTCTTATGAGTTGGTGTCCATCACCAACACGACCGTTGAACAACGTATCAATTTGGGGGTGTTCGATGACTACTGCAACTAACATCCTTAAAAGTTTCGATGAGCAAAGCGTTCATATTGATTACCTGTGTTTTACTTTTGCGGTGAAAGACTTACGTCATTGTCACGATGCGGTTCGTCGCTTGCACAAGCATGAAGAATACAAAGGCTTTGCCAAATCAGGGCTGTTACAGCGTCACTGTCGTGCACCTAAGTTCCCTGCTCCACCTGTGTTTAATCCGACCGTCGCTAAGACGTCTGAAGAAATTGAAGCGTACAACAAAGCCTTTGATATCTGTTATCGCAACTACTTAGAAGATTGCTTGCGTATCTTCACTAATCAAGTGCTTGGTTTGTCGCTGTCTGCGCCTCGCGGTTTGGGTTTCCAGTTCTACACCGAATCCATGAAACTGACTTCGCCAGATGGTGAGGACTTTTGCGGCTTCGTTGGTATCGGCGGTAACAATGACACGGTGCATTTCCAAATCAACGGAACGG
>NZ_JYHN01000040.1:0-227665 GCF_000954015.1 Clostridium sp. FS41 | reverse complement strand
TCGGTATTAACCGATACCCCCCCCCCCCCCCCGCCCCCAAAAAAATCATACATCATATCTTCCACAAAGCATCCCCTTTACCTTAAGGATGCAAATTTGCTTAATTTATCTTCATTTGTAACCTTCCGCCTCTTAATGTGTTGCTGCGGCGGAATAGTTGCTAAGATACAAATCTTCTAATTTTTTTATTGGGACAAATGCTTATTATAATCGACATTATTTCCGGCTGCACATAATTGTTTTGACATTGCATCATTTTCATCACTGCTAATGTCTGGTTTCGATGGACTTAAATAACAGAAGCGGCCGTATTGCCCAGTTTTCTGTGGGTTAGCCGTGCGATAAGCTAAAAGCCAACACAACGGCTTACAATGCATTACAAGGGTTAATTCAGGTTACCATATTCATGCTTCTCTGTATTACATTTCAGTCGAATCTTCTATTCCGCAAATGCCATTGACACAATAGTCCTTCTCTCATAAGACACGGACAAAAGAATCTGCGATATGCCGTTTTTATCTGCGATCTCTTTT
Organism: Clostridium sp. FS41; assembly: GCF_000954015.1. Taxonomy (NCBI): domain Bacteria; kingdom Bacillati; phylum Bacillota; class Clostridia; order Eubacteriales; family Clostridiaceae; genus Clostridium; species Clostridium sp. FS41. Next base: position 227,132 of record NZ_JYHN01000040.1, on the reverse strand, counting down.
ATTCTTCCATACAGAGAAACAAATAGAATACCATTTGAGTCTGTCAAGATTTCTATCTCTTGAAAGCTTCGTATACCCTCAAATGTATGTAAACTTTTGTATACTGCTTCCTTTAATGAAAACCTCTTAGCAAAAGCAATATACTGATTTTCCTGTTTCAGAACTTCTTCAATTTCCTTTTCTGTAAACTGTCTTATGAATCCCCGCATTTGACTATCTACCATTGGCTCTACTCTTCCAGTTTCAAGAATATCAATTCCTATACCCTTCATGCCAAATTAACTATCATCATATCTACATACATATTAATCTATTGCTTATTGTATTTTAAATACCAAAAAAGGCCCCGGGAGCATTCATCTCCCAGGGCCAAGGCATCTATTTCTCACGCCCTGAAAAACACCCATTTCCAGGCCGTGATTCCACTCAACTTTCCTTCAGGAACCACCACATCCTGTGGTCTTTTTCATCATATCCTCTCAAATACCACAACCGGCTTCTAAACTGCCGCAGCTTAATGCCGGTGCATAGAAAACGCATCCATGGGATACTTTTTCAGATTCTCCAGCACATTCCTCTCCTCAGCTGAACCAATCAGCTGATCCCTGGCTTTCTTGGCTTCTACCTCGGTTTTGTGTCTGCTGGGACCGCCTACGCAGCCTCCCACACAGGCCATTCCCTCGATAAAGTCCTCGGGAAGCCGTCCTACCTTTAAGAGCAGCAGGGCTTTCTTGCACTCTGCAGCGCCGTTGCATCGGTTTACCTTGATATCTGTGTTTTCATCCATCTCCTTCAGGCACTGAAGCACGGCTGCGGTAACGCCTCCGCCATTGCCAAAGCGCTTGCCGAATACGGAGCTCTCCTGATAGTCGTTCTCCGCCGGCTGAAGTTCCACGCCCTTGGCGCGCATCATGGCGCGGATCTCGCCAAAGGTCATGGCATAGTCTGCATTTCCCTTAACATTAAGGTCCAGGCTCTCACTCTTCTTTGCAATACACGGTCCGATAAACACAGTGATGGACTCCGGATCCTGGCTCTTGATCATTCTGGAAACCGCACACATGGGGGAAACCGTTGTGGACATATTCTCCAAAAGCATGGGGAAATGCTGCTTGATCATGTTCACAAATGCAGGACAGCAGGAGGTGGTCATCTTTTTGCCTTCCTTGTGTGCCTCAGCCCACTCCTCGGCCTCGTAAGCAGCTGTCATATCGCCGCCCAGTCCCACTTCCACCATATCCGCAAAGCCAAGCTGTTTTAAGGCGATCCTCCAGCTGGCCATGGTCACATCCGGGCCAAACTGGCCTTCCGTGGCAGGCGCCACCATGGCCACGACCCTCTTGCCGGCCTTGATCAGGCGGATGACATCCACCATAAACGTCTTGGAGCCAATGGCGCCAAAGGGGCAGCTGTGGATACAGGCGCCGCACTGGATGCATTTCTTCTCATCGATCACACAGATGCCGTACTCATCATAAGTGATGGCATCCACGGGGCAGATCTTCTTACAGGGGCGCTCCAGATGTGCGATTGCATTATAGGGGCATGCCTGTGAACACTTTCCGCATTCCTTACACTTTGTCGGTTCAATGTAAGCGCGCTCCCGCCCCATGCTGATGGCACCGAAATTACAGGAATTCTGACAGGCCTTTCCCATACACTTGCGGCAGTTGTCCGTCACTATGTAGGAAGCAATGGGACACTCCTCACAGGCTGCGTTGATGACCTGCACCACATTGGAAGTGTCCTTTCCTGCCGGACATTTCCCCTCTGCAAGGCGTACCCTCTGCTTGATGATCTCCCTCTCCTTATAAATACAGCAGCGGTAGGTTGCCTGGGGTCCGGGAATCATGGTATAGGGAATCTCCCCGCGTTTTTCCTCAAGATTCCCTTCCCATGCAGCCTTGGCCACTTCGTACAGAACATCATGCTTCAAGCGCAGGATCGTTGCATCATTGGTTACCATTCTCTTTTCCTCCTCGTTATGAGCACTTAGAGACCGTATTTGGGTTTCTTACGTGCGATACATGTCATCTCCACTTGGTGAGGTCCTAAACGAACCTAGTGGAGTGGCTCGTTATGAGCACTTAGAGACCGTATCTGGTTCTCTAAGTGCAGTGAAATACACCTCTATATCCATTCCATCCATGATTGTTAATAATATATCAACAACTGAAAATCTACTATATTTATGCGGAAAAAGCAAGTATTTAATGAGATACAAAGTTAATAATATGTAACGACTACTTTTTTACCCATCTCTTCGATCACACGTCCCAGCTGTTCCACAAGGTTCTGGCGGATACCCAGATCAAAGGGAAGGCCCGGGTTCTGATAGGCGCTGTTGATCGCTTTTCCAACATATAAATGCACTTCCGTACAGTCCTCGATCAGCACTTTGGCTACCATGGAACCGCCGTTGGGCTTATCCAGCTCCTGGAAGAATTCCTCGGACACGGTTTCATTCTTCACATACCTGCGCAGCAGCTGCAACACCCTGTTCAGGGTCAGTACACCCTCTGTCACCAGGTCCACGCCGTCCATATAGGCAATAGGCGGGATCTCCGGATCCACATAATCCAGGGAAACATCCAGCTTTTTCCCCAATACCCTGGACACAATCGTGGCGCTGGTTCCGCCGCACACAATGGTCTTGGCATTGGGATCATCCAGGAATTCATGGACCATGCGTACATCATCCTCCGGGTTGCGGGCAGGTCCGGTCATAAGGTGCACCGGCTTGCTGTCAATGATCCGCATGCATGCAACCGTGGTATCATCCCCCGGCCTGAACTGATAAAGCTCATCACAGGCCCTGCTGATGGATGCGGCCAGACGCATGGCTGACACGGTCATGGCATACTGGCGCACCGCATAGTCCGCAATGTCCTGCCACAGCCATCCAAAGTTTAGAAGTTCTCCCACTCCCGCATGGATAGTACCATCGCTCATAAGGATCAGGGCATCTCCCTTTTGGACCTTAAACCTGTACTCATTGATCTCCTTGCCCTGGATGACGCGGACATTCTTAGGAATCTTCATGAGCTTGCCGTCACGTATGAAAATACATCCCGGATTGTCATACTCCACCAGATAAGCATCGCCGTTGTGGTATACCTGCAGGATGCTGAAGGTGGAATATGCCACCTGCCGCACCTGGCAGATGGGCAGTGTCTCACTGATGGTGTCCACGCACTCTTCCAGGGTAGCGCCGTTTAAGAACATGGTTCCCAGTATCTTGGACGTCAGGGTGGAAAGGATATTGGCCTTGACGCCGCTTCCCATGCCGTCAGCCAGAATCATGATGTTGGAATCCGCGGTCTGCAGCAGTTCCACCTTGTCCCCGCAGAGGATCTCGGTGTATTTATTCAGGCTTTTATAAGCAACATCCACTGTAATTCCCATTATCTACCTCCGCTGCCGCCTGGTTTTTTCAAATCAGAACTGCTCAGATGGACATACCCCGTCTTTTTGCCTGCGGGAGCAGCGCTTCCTATATGGACATACCCTTTGGAGGCTTTCTCCTTAGGTGCCGCCCCGCTGCTGACGCCGGCTTCAGAGGCATTTCGGGCATCAGCTGCTGCAGGCGTCCCGGACGGTGTCCCGGATGTTGTACCGGACATTGTCCCGGATGTTGCACTGCCTGGGCTGGTACTTCCCGCGCCTGCACCGCCTCCCAGGTTTCCGGGTGTCATGACCCCGCTCAAAGGCACTGCGCCGCTTCCCAGCTGCACATTGGGGATATCCCGGTCCTCCTCACCCCCTGCATATCCTGCATCCGCCCCATCCTCCAACAAGGAATGGCACAGCTTGGTCAGGGTGGTCTTTGTCTCAGCCGTTGTCTCGCCTAAAAGTCCGGCGATCTCCTGGGCCACCATCATCTGCTTGTGGATGATCTTCTGAGCCAGGTCAATGGTCTCCAGCTTTTTCTCGTATTCTTCCTGAGCCAGTTCTTCCTCCCTTGTAATGTCGATAAAGGTGGCCAGAACTGCATTTTCCTTCTCTATGTATACAATATTCTGAAGGGTGGACAGCTTGTACTCAGGATAATTCACCCTCTTGCCGTGAATGTTCTGGTGTGTGTCAAATACCCACTGGAAATTCACTGGGTCGATGAGTTCGTACAGGTACATCTGCAGTGCCTCAGACCTGGTCTTTCCAAAATACTTCTCCCCCACATCCGAATATTCCAGAATGCGCATATCATCCCCCACGATCAGCACAATGTTAGGGGAGGTCTCCATTACCAGGTTGGACATGGACTCCGCCTTCTCATGCATGAATGGAATACACATGCTCACCTCTGCCTTGTGCTGGAATACGGCGATCGCCTTCTCCCTGCAGGTAGGATAACCGCAGGCGCCGCAGTTCAGTTCGTCCTCGGGTTTTAACTTGTTGGTCATGCGCAGGATCTCACGTATCTGGTCTTCGGTAGGCTGCGGATCCTTTGGCGCGTGGTCCTCAAACCGCTTGCCAAAGTTTACGTTCTCCCACACAGGCTGCATCCGGCTGGCCTCTGCCGGCTCCCTGCCTATGGTCTCCTCCATATCCAGCTTTACCTTGAATCTGGAAATAAATTCATCATTCACAGTCGGCCCCTTGATACAGCCGCCGGAGCACATATTCATCTCAATAAAACAGCCCTTGATCTCACCCCGGGACATGCTCTTGCACAGATCAATACAGTTGGCCACTCCATGGACATAAAATTTCCTGTAGCCATCGCTCTCCTCCTCGGTGGCCAATACGGAGTTCACCACGCCGTTGGTCACGGGATAAAGGCGGTTGACCCTTGGGTCAAATGCTGTAAAGGGCTGGTCCTCACAATCCTCAATGACTATGTCCTCTTCCTCCAGCCACTTGTTGATATCATTGAAATTAAGCACCGCATCGATATAGGTGTCATGCCTTGGATCCCTGGATTCTTTTTTCTTTGCAATACACGGTCCCAGGAACACCACCTTCACATTCCGGCCCAGCTCCTCCTTCAGAAGCTTGCCATGGGCGATCATGGGCGATACCACGGGAGCCATGTAAGGCACAAGCTGAGGATAATATATCTCGATCAGGTCATTGACGCTTGGGCAGCAGGTGGTTATGATATTGTCCATCCTGTGCTCTTTCAAAAGCTTTGCGTATTCCGCTGTCACGAATGCGGCCCCCTCTGAAGTCTCCCTTACATCCTCAAAGCCAAGGCGCATAAGCGCCCCCCTCACCTGGCCGATCGTCTTATATTTTAAAAGTCCCATGTAAGCCGGTGCAATGGACACCACTACCCGCATGCCTTCCCTTATAAATCCCTTCACCATATCCAGATCGCTTCGCAGCGTTTTGGCTGACTGGGGACAGATCTTCAGACAATGTCCGCAAAGGATACATTTGTCCGACATGATCACCGCCCGTTCGTCCTTGACCTGGATGGCTTTAACTTCGCAATAACGGACACACTTATAGCAGTGTTTGCACTTTGTGGCTTTGAAATCTATGATTTCCATGCCCATAATCAAAGTCTCCCCTTAATCTCATTTTCAAAGAATTCTTCTGTGTCTTCCGGTCTCAGGGAATACAGCTCGCCTTCCACCGTCACGCATACCCCATGGTCACAATTGCCTGTGCAAAACGCACCGTTTAAGTCTACCTTGTCGGACAGTCCGTTCTCATCCACCAGTTTCTGAAGCTTGGCGATAATCTCACGGGACCCCTTTAAATGACAGGCACTTCCAATACAAATCGTTACTTTCATCCTTATTCCTCCACTATCTGCGTGTATTATGGGCTCACCCCAAACCATGCCTCCATTATCTCATATTGTGATATTTATATCAATAATATTTCTCAAATATTTTATAGAAAACAAGGGCTTGTTGTGCTATAGTAAAGGATATTTATGAGAGGAGCGAATGTATTATGAAAAAGTCGATTTTGTTACTGATCACAGCCGTTATGGGTGCATCTCTGGCCCTTGGAGGATGCAGCGGCGCCTCCGGTTCATCCCCTTCCGCAACAGCCGGCCAGACGCAGACGGAGGCCCCGGCCTCCACGGAGATTTCCTCCCAGTCTGCCGAGGAATCAGCCGCAGCCGAAGAAGGATCCACGGCCGAGAGCGCATCCGGCCAGGAGGATCCGGAACTTACCTGCCAGGCCGGCGTCCGTGTGGGCTCCCTGAAGGGACCGACCTCCATGGGTCTGGTATCCCTGATGGACAAGGCCTCCAAGGGAGAAACTGCCAATGTCTACGAGTTTACCATGGCCGGCAAGGCGGATGAACTGGTGGGCAAGATTGCAAACGGAGACCTGGACATTGCCCTGGTCCCGGCCAATGTGGCAAGCGTCCTTTACAACAAGACCCAGGGAAATGTAACGGTCCTGGACATCAATACCCTGGGCGTGCTGTACGTGGTGGCATCCGATGATTCCATCACCTCCATGGCCGACTTAAAGGGCAGGAGCATTTACATGACAGGAAAGGGCACCACCCCCGAGTATGTAATGAATTACCTGTTAAAGGGAAATGGACTTTCAACCTCTGATGTGGACCTTCAGTTCAAGTCCGAGGCCACTGAGGTGGCATCTCTCCTGAAAGAAGATTCAAGCGCCATCGGCGTCCTTCCGCAGCCATTTGCCACTGCGGCCTGCATCCAGAACCCGGATCTAAAGACAGTTCTGGACCTGACAGAGCAGTGGAACCTGCTAAACAAGGATACCGGCAGCATGCTGGTCACCGGCGTCACTCTGGTTCGCAGCGATTTTCTCAGGGAGAACCAGGCGCCTGTAGCTGAATTCCTGGAGGAGCATGCCCAGTCTGCCCTCTTTGCCACAGAGCATGCAGAGGAGGCCGCTGAACTGATCGCGGCACAGGGCATTGTTGAAAAGGCCCCCATTGCCCAAAAGGCCCTTCCCTATTGCAACATTGTGTGCCTCACCGGTCAGGAGATGAAGGATGCCCTAAGCGGCTATTTATCCACCCTGATGGAACAGGATCCCAAGTCCATTGGCGGACAGCTGCCAGGAGATGACTTTTATTACATGCCATAATACGGCATTCCGGAGACACGGTTCATGAAGCAGAATACCCGATTAAGAAAATATCTCATATGGCTGTTCTGGATTGCAGTATGGCAGGCCGCCAATATGCTGATACACAATAACATCATATTTGTAGGACCCATGGACATGATCCTGGCCCTTATGGAGCTTGTCCGGGACAGCTCTTTCTGGGCCTCCATCTTTAATTCCTTTGCCAGGATCAGCATTGGATTCCTGGGCGCATTTGTCCTGGGGATCCTTCTGGGAAGCCTGGCCTATGTGTCCGGCCTGGTAAAGGAACTGCTGGAGCCCATCATGCTGTTAATCAAATCCGTGCCTGTGGCCTCCTTTGTCATTCTTGCTCTGATCTGGATCGGCTCCCATAACCTGTCCGTGTTCACTTCCTTTCTGGTGGTAGTACCCATGATCTATGTGAGTACACTCTCGGGCCTGGAACACACGGACCGGAAGCTGCTGGAGATGGCCAGGGTCTTTTCCATGCCCCTGTACAAGCAGGTGCGGTATATCTACATTCCCGGTCTTCTTCCTTACCTGATCAGCGGATGCAGGACCGCCCTTGGCATGAGCTGGAAATCCGGCGTGGCCGCGGAGGTGATCGGTATCCCGGAAGGCTCCATCGGCGAACAGCTCTATTACTCCAAGCTTTATCTGGACACTGCAGGGCTGTTTGCCTGGACCTTTGTGATCATCATTGTCAGCGCACTGTTTGAGCACCTGTTCCTGTATCTGTTAAAGAAAGTACGGCATTAAAGGAAAATGCGCGACAAGGAGGCAACAAATGAAGATCGAACTAAAGCATATAGCAAAATCCTTCAACGGGCTGCCTGTTCTCCGGGACATCAATCTGACCTTCAGGGACGGCGGCTGTTACTGCCTTATGAGCCCCTCCGGTTCAGGCAAGACCACCCTGCTGCGCATCCTCATGGGACTGGAACAGCCGGATGAGGGAACACTGGAGGTTGACATTGAACCAGCCGCCGTATCCGCCGTATTCCAGGAGGACAGGCTGTGTGAGTCTTTCTCGCCCGTGGAAAATGTGACCATGTGCACAGGCCGTTCCATGAAAGCATCCCGCGTAAGATGGGAGATGGCCAAACTGCTTCCCGAGGAATGCCTAAGCCGCCCGGTATCCACTTTAAGCGGCGGTATGAAGCGGCGGGTGGCAGTTCTCAGGGCTTTGCTCACCCCTTCCCATGTCCTGCTGATGGATGAACCCTTTACCGGAATGGATGAGGATTTAAAGCGCAGCGTCATCGCCTATATCAGGGAAAAGCAGAATGGCCGTATCCTGATACTGTCTACCCACCAGGAGGAGGATGTGGAGCTGATCGGCGGGGAACTGGTACGGCTGGCGTAGGAACAGTGCAGGTAGCGGATACCTGCACTGTTTTTGTGTTCAATGGATTTCTTTCAGCAAATCTACTGCTGGCAGGGATTGGACTGCATATCAAATTCAGGGTTAAATGCATAGAAATTCCTGCTGTCCAGCTTATCCTGGGTAATCCTCAGACATTCACCAAACCGCTGGTAATGGACCACTTCCCTGGCCCTGAGGAACTTAATGGGTTCACAGACATCATAATCCTTCACAACGCGCAGGATGTTGTCATAGGTACTTCTGGCCTTCTGCTCAGCTGCCATATCCTCGTGGAGATCCGTGATCACATCGCCCTTGGACTGGAATTCGCACGCATTAAAGGGGATACCGCCTGCTGCCTGGGGCCAGATACCCGTGGCATGGTCAATGTAGTAAGGGCCAAAGCCCTGTTCTACCAGCTGGTCTGCCGTCAGGTTCCTGGTAAGCTGATGGACAATGGTTGCAACAATCTCAAGGTGGGCCAGCTCTTCCGTTCCAATATCGGTGAGGGCTGCCTTGCACTCCTTGTAAGGCATGGTGTAGCGCTGGGACAGGTAACGCATGGACGCGCCCATCTCGCCGTCAGGGCCGCCGTACTGGCTCATTATAAACTGCGCCATCTGAGCATTGGGTTCTTTGATATTAACAGGGAACTCCAGTCTTTTTTCATATATCCACATATCAGCACCCTCCTTCCCATGGCCATGGATCATTGACCCAGGACCAGTACGCAGTATCATTGTTAGCGGATGCGGTCAGCGGCCCGAACTGTGCTTCAAAGGCATCTGCCGCACTCCGGTATGCCTGTGCCATCTGATTATAATAATCAATGGCTGCAGCATCACAGGGGTGGGTGTCTAAATAGAGGTTTGCATCAACCACGGCAAAACCAGCCTCATCTACCTGACGCAGCATGGCTTCACGGGAAGTTCCAAAATCAAAGTTTGTCATCTGCTGCACCTCCCGTAGTTAAATTGAAGATCCAGGTCAGGGAAAATCGTTCCCTGTACCAGCCCCCTCTCCGGGGCGTAGGTGGTCTGCCACTGCTGCCATGGCACATATGCCATTGCAACCGGGAACTGCTGTTCCAGACAGCCCGGCTCTGTAGAAACACATACCATCTGATTCATATTAGGATATGTCTGATCCATATCCGGATATGTTTGATCCATATATGAATATGAAGGTACGGTGTTGTTGTCGCTGACGGCCCAGGGTACTGTATTCATATCCGGATAATCCGGCTGCCAGTAAGAGCCGCTGTCATTTTGGCTGGAAGTGTTACAGGACACATGTCTGCAGCCGCACCCGCAGCACTGTCCGCTTACATCTGTATAGGAATCCATAGGATGGATACTCCTTCCAATATCTTTTCTTTTATTATAGTTTATGACACAGCCAACAGCCCGTGACAGAAAAGTCATGAAAGAAAAACAGTAACACTTTGTCTGCGCGTCCCATATGATATAGTACAAACCAATAAAAAAGGAGAGTGCGATATATGTGTTGCTTTAGATTTGGATGTGGATGTGGTTGTAGATGTAATCGTTGTTGTTTTGGCTGCGGCGGTTTTGGCTGCGGATGCGGCAACAATAGCTGCGGCAATAATAACTGCGGCAATAATAGCTGTGGTTGTGGAAACAGCGGATGTGGATGCGGCAATAACAGCAATAGCTGCGGATGCCGTGACATCTGTGCAGGCGCCAGGCGCCAGGCATACCGCGAAGGCTTCCGCAACGGATACTGGCAGGGCTTTAATGATGCCAGCTGGGGCAGGCCAGGCGGCTTTCCTCAGCCCCGGGCTGCGGAAGCAGAATCCGATGGCTGCGGCTGCGGAAATTAAATTATTAATATAGATCAGGCAGGACCCCAATGGGCCCTGCCTTTTTCTTTTCCACCATTGACAACCTGTATTTTCCTGTTATATAGTGTTTACATGCTAACAAACAGGAGGGACCAGCCATGAACAACCCGCAGGAACTGGAACAGATTCGAGAATTTTTTGCAAAGGACCGATTTGCCACGGACAATGGGGCCACAATCGAGGAAGTGGATGACGGATATGCAAAATGTTCGTTGGAAATACAACCCCACCACCTGAATGCAGCCAATACTGTCATGGGCGGAGCCATCTTCACCCTGGCAGATTTTGCCTTTGCAGTTGCATCCAACTGGAATAAACCGCTTCATGTATCCACCACCTCACAGATCACATACCTGGGAGTTGCCAGAGGCAGCCGCCTCATTGCCCAGGCACACAGGGTAAAGGAAGGCCGCAGCACCTGTTACTACCTGGTGGAGGTGACCGATGACCTGGGAAATGCGGTAGCCCATGTCACTGCCAGCGGATTCTCCAAGGGATAGGGAACGCGCCAGGTGCACATACAAAGGATAACTATACAAAGGCCAGCTATACAAAGGCCAGGCACCGCGCAAAGGGCCGGGTATCAAAACCCCGGCCCTTTTTGTATATCCGTTTACCAGCACATCTCCTCATTGCTATAGAGTACCAGCCCGCCATCTGTAATGGCCTTTGCGGCTGTCTCACCATCGGAGGCTTTTACGATCATAGCCCTTCTGTTGGCAGAAGCCAGCGCGTACATATACTCGATATTAAGTCCCTGGCCGCACAGGGTGTGGGTCATCTTGTGAAGCTCACCCACATGGTCCTCCAACTTCACGGCCAGAACATCTGTCAGCATGGCGGAAAAACCTTTCTCCCTCAGACCGTTCCTGGCCTTTTCCGGATCGGATACGATCATTCTCAGCATACCATATTCCGTGGTGTCAGCCATGCTCAACGACAGGATATTAATGTTCTCCTCCTTCAGCACTTCTGTTACCTGCTCCAGCCTTCCCTCACGGTTTTCGATGAATACAGACAATTGCTTTACAAACATAAATGTACCTGCCTTTCCTAAATCAGTGTCCTTTTATCAATCACATGTTTTGTCTTGCCCATGCTGCGCTCAATGCTCTTTGGCTCCACCAGCTTCACCTTCACTGCCAGGCCGATGGCCTCCTGGATCACGTGTGCGATCTTTCCTGTCAGATTCTCCAACTCACGGATCTCATCGGAGAAGAATCTCTCCTCCACCTCCACCTGCACCTCCAGGGTATCCAGGTTGTTGATCCTGTCCACAATGAGAAGGTAATGGGGGGTGGTCCCTCCCATTTCCAAGAGAGCCGACTCGATCTGGGATGGGAATACATTGACGCCGCGGATGATCAGCATGTCATCCGTTCTTCCTGTGAACCGTGCGATCCTGGCCGTGGTCCTGCCGCATTCACAGGGACCGTGCTCCAGGCTGGTCAGATCCTTTGTGCGGTAACGGATCAGAGGCAGTCCCTCCTTGGTAAGCGTGGAGATAACCAGCTCGCCTTCCATACCGTCCCGCAATGGCTTTAATGTGTGCTGGTCCACGATCTCGGGAAGGAAATGATCCTCATGGATGTGGAGTCCCGTGTGGTACTGGCAGTCCGTTGCCACGCCCGGCCCCATGATCTCGCTGAGGCCATAGATATCGTGGGCATGGATTCCCAGCTGACGCTCGATCTGGGCCCTCATCTTATCGGTCCATGGCTCCGCACCATTGATGGATGCCTTCAGCTTGATCTGATCCCTTACCCCCATCTCCTCAATGGTCTCCGCTATATGCAACAGGTAGGAGGGGGTGCACATGATGCCTGTCACTCCGAAATCCACCATCATGGTAACCAGCTTCTTTGTATTTCCAGTGGACATGGGAACCACAGTGGCCCCCATCTCCTCCGCCCCGTAATGGGCTCCCAGGCCGCCGGTGAACAGACCGTATCCGTATGCCACCTGGATGGTGTCATCCCGGCCCAGGCCCGCCATGGTGATACACCTTGCCACACATTCGCTCCAGACATCGATGTCCTTGCGGGTATAGCCCACCACAGTTGCCTTTCCCGTGGTGCCGCTGGATGCATGGATACGGGTGATCTGTGAATTGGGCACTGCAAACATACCGAATGGGTATGTATCCCTCAAATCGTCCTTTGTGGTAAACGGCAGTTTGTCCAGGTCCTCGATCCCCTTGATATCACCTGGCTCCAGACCCACTGCCTGCATTTTCTTCCTGTAATATTCCACATTGTGGTATACCTTATCCACCAGCTTTGCCAGCCTTGCGCTCTGCAGGTTTGTCATCTCATCCCTGCTCATACATTCCTTTGTCTCATTCCATATCATCTGACTGTAAACCCTCCGTATCTATAAAAGTCCTTCTTACAGTGAAAGCGCGTATCCGATCTCAAATGCCTGCTTATTCACCTCTATGGTCTTAGGCGGAACCGTTGTTTCGATCACGCTCAGCCAGTCCTGTTTTTCAAAGCCCATGTGCCTGGCCGCCGCCCCCAGCACTATGATGTTAAATGCCTTGGGAGCCCCCAGCTTCTTGGCCTCGGCCGTGGCTTCCACCACAATGGTCTTGCGCATCTCTTTTAAAGTATCAAGCACATTCTCGGGATAGGATGCCACTCCTGTAACCACTGTGATCGGGTCAATACGCCAGTCATTGACAATGACCACCCCGTCCTTTTTAAGGAAATGCAGATACCGCAGTGCCTCCAGACGTTCAAATGCAATGAGCACATCCGCCTGTCCTTCCTCCACAATGGGTTCGCTTACCTTTTCCCCATAGCGGACAAAGGTGACCACGCTTCCGCCTCTCTGGGCCATGCCGTGGACTTCGGACAGCTTTACATCATATCCCGCGCCTGTTGCAAGCTTTCCAAGGATACGGCTGGTCAGAAGGGTTCCCTGTCCGCCCACGCCTACGATCATAATATTCTTACAAGTCATCTTATTCACCCACCTTTATCTGCTCAATGGCATCGAATTTACACAGCTGCATGCACAGGCCGCAGCCATTGCACATGGTCTCGTCAATGGATATCAGTCCGTCCTCATTCTTTGTAAGGGCAGGGCATCCGGGCCTCAGACAGGCGCCGCACTTTTTACATTTATCCGGAACCGGTCTGCATTTGTTGGGGAACTTGATCCCTTTAAGCAGGGCACATGGAGCTTTTGTGATGATAACGGAAACAGCCTCCCTGGCCACCTCCTCTTTGATCACCTTCTCCAGCTCTGCCTGGTCAAATGCATCCACCTCGATCACATGCTCAATTCCCAGGGATTTACACAGGCCGAAAATGTTGATGGCCGGCACTACCTGCCCCTTTAATGTCTTACCCGTTGCTGCATGCTCCTGGTGTCCTGTCATGCCGGTGGTGGAGTTATCAAGGATGATGACGGTCCCCGTGGCCTGGTTATACACCATGTTCATCAGGGAATTGATACCTGTGTGCATAAAGGTGGAATCTCCGATAACAGCCACCCAGTTATGGATGTAATCCTTTCCCTTGGCCTTCTCCATTCCGTGAAGGGTGCTGATGCTGGCTCCCATACAGATGGTGGTGTCTATTACGCTTAAGGGTGCAACCGCGCCCAGTGTATAGCAGCCGATATCTCCTGCCGCATGGATCTTTAATTTGTTCAGCACAGTATACACACTTCTGTGCGGACATCCGGGACAGAGAATGGGAGGCCTTGCAGGTACTTGGGCAGCCTTATCCATTTCCGGAGTCTGTCCTAATACCCGTTCACGAATAAGGTTGGCGCTGTATTCGCCCTGTACCGTGAATATTTCCTTGCCCACTGCCTTGGTGATCCCCCATGCCTTTACCTGTTCTTCCACCACCGGCTCCAGCTCTTCAAATATGTAAAGCTTATCCACCTTTGACGCGAATTCCTCGATCAGTTTTCTTGGAAGAGGATTGACAAGGCCCAGCTTTAATACGGATGCTTCCGGCATGGCCTCCTTCACGTACTGGTAGGCAATGCCGTTTGTGATAAATCCCACGGACAGGTCGTTGTATTCCACCCGGTTGATGGGAAGTTCGTTGGCGTCCAGGGCCAGCTGCTTCATGCGGGCTTCCACCACCAGATGGCGTTTGATGGCATTTCCCGGCATCATCACGTATTTGGCAACATCCCTTTCATATGGAATGTCAAACAGCTCAGCCCGCTCCTCCAGTTCCACCACACCCTGTGAGTGGGATAATCTGGTGGTACTTCTTAAGAGGACCGGGGTATCGTATTTTTCGCTCAGATCATAGGCATATTTCATGAATTCCTTGGCCTCTGCGCTGTCGGAGGGTTCCACCACAGGAACCATGGCTGCCCTTGCAACCATACGGCTGTCCTGCTCATTCTGGGAACTGTACATGCCTGGGTCATCCGCGACCACAAGCACCATTCCGCCTCTCACACCAGTGTAGGCCGCGGTATAAAGGGGGTCTGCCGCCACATTCATTCCCACATGCTTCATCACGCACATGGAGCGCACCCCTGCAATGGATGCTCCGATGGCAACCTCGGTGGCCACCTTCTCATTGGGCGCCCACTCCGCATAGATTTCATCATACTGAACAAGGGCCTCGCTTACCTCTGTACTGGGTGTGCCAGGATATGCGGCTGAGACCTTTACGCCCGCCTCATATGCGCCTCTTGCAATGGCTTCATTGCCAAGTAATATTTTTTTCTCGGACACGTTTATCTTCCTTCCTTTGCTATCATATAGTTTATCTGGGAGTCCCAGAGTATTAAACCTCGTTTTTTCCAACCCTTAAGTCAGTCACCCGCTTTGCTTTTCCTTCAAACCGCTGCAGGGTGTTGGGGGAAACAAGCTGTATCTTTGCATCCAGGCCAAGCATCATGCGCATCTTCTCCCTGAGGCTCTGGTCCAGTTTTTCCAGGGCGGCGTAGGAGTCCATCATGCTCTCCGCCTCCACTTCCACCTTAATGGTGAGAAGGTCTGAATGGTTCTTCCTGTCCACCAGGATCTCATAGTTGGGCCCAATCCCATCCGTGTTGATCAGCACTTCCTCAATCTGGCTTGGGAATACATTGACGCCGCGGATCTTCAGCATATCGTCCGTGCGGCCTGACAGGTTCTCCATCCTTGCAGTGGTGCGGCCGCATGGGCATGGCTCATACATCAGCCTTGTGATATCCCTTGTGCGGTAGCGGATCAGGGGCAGCGCCTCCTTTGTAATGCAGGTAATGACCAGTTCGCCCTTTTCCCCTGCCGGAAGCACCTGACCTGTCTTGGGGTCTATGACCTCGGCGATAAAATGGTCCTCGTTGATATGCATTCCGTTCAGCTCAAGACATTCCCCTGAGACGCCAGGCCCCATAAGCTCACTCATGCCGTAATTCTGGGTCAGGTTCACATCCTCTCCCCATACCTTGTAAAGCTCGTTCCTCATGGCCTCCGTCATCAGCTCACTGCCCAGCACAAGGCTCTTTACCTTCAGATCCTTTTTGGGATCCAGGCCCATCTCCAGTGCCACCTCCGCAATCCTCATGGCATAGGAAGGGGTTGCCACCAGAAGGGTGGTTTCAAAATCCTTCATATACATGAGCTGCTTCTGGGTGTTGCCCGTGGATGAAGGGACAATGGCTGCTCCCACCTTTTCCAGGCCGTTGTGGAGGCCCAGGGCTCCGGTAAACATACCGTATCCAAAACAGATCTGTGCCACATCCTCATCAGTGGCGCCGCCTGCCACAGCAATACGGGCCACACATTCCCTCCACACATCCAGGTCATTCTGGGTATATCCCACAACCGTGGGTTTTCCCGTGGTCCCGCTGGATGCATGGATCCTGAGCAGTTCCTTTCGCGGGACCGCAAACAGTCCGTACGGATAATTATCCCTCATATCCTGTTTGATCGTAAATGGAAGTTTCTGCAGGTCCTTCAGGGTCTGTATGTCATCCGGCTGAATGCCGGCTGCTTCCATCTTAGCCCGGTACGCGGGCACTTTTTCATAGGCCCGTTTCACCGTATCCTTTAAGCGGGTTAACTGAACGGATTCAATCTCCGCTCTGGACATCGTTTCTTCTTTTGCCCATATCATCGTTCGTCTGACCTCCTTTTCCCCGCCTGCCTTTTCTGTCACACTTTGACGTGTCAACGAATTGGCGCAGCGTAATGTCTGGCGACATTATACCATCTTTTTATAAGTTTGTCTGCTGTTTTCATGCAAATTTCATGTCAACTTTGGCAGATGAGGTCAGACGGATTTATTTTTTGCACAATTATTTCCATTTGTTACATGACGCAGCCGCCTTGTATTTCCCTTCCATGTGTGCTATGATTTTGTTAGCCCACTCTAACCGTTCACATATTATCCCCAAGGAGTGATACACATGCAAGAACCTGATAACAAAACTTATTGGCAGAAAGTCTCAAAACTATATGCCCCGTTTATGAAAAGCAACTCCGGTCTTTACAAGGATATCTGCCTGCGCATCAGGCCGTACCTTTCAAAAGATATGAATGTGCTGGAACTGGCATGCGGCACCGGGCAGCTGTCCTATCCCCTTTCACGCCAGGTCCGGCTGTGGGAAGCCACCGACTTCTCAGAGGCCATGATCGCCCAGGCAAAAAAACATAACCGTTCCTCCCGCCTGCATTTTTCCGTGCTGGACGCAACGTCCCTGCCCTATGCGCCGGGAACATTCGACGCAGTAGTCATTTCCAACGCCCTCCACATCATGCCCTGTCCCCAGCAGGCCCTGGCTGAGATCAGGCGGGTGTTAAAGCCCGGCGGCCTGCTCTTTTGCCCCACCTTTGTACACGGGGAATATACAGGTTCCCGGATTCGGATGAAGCTTATGGAAAAGACCGGATTTCGTACCTATCACCAGTGGACCCAGTCCCAGTTTCTGAAATTCCTTGCCGATCATGGATTTTCAGTTGCGGAATACCGCACCCTTGACAGCGGCCGGATCCCTCTGTGCTTTGTTGTCGCCAAATAGGAAAAACCGATGGTCCGGAACTGGTACACTTTCCGGATCATCGGTTTTTTTACATTCTTCACATATGGCTGATCCTTCCTATACAAAAGCGCCTTCCTGGCTGCGCAGCTTTACCACGGCTGACAGATCCGGCTTTTTCTGCTCCCCGCCGTCCTGCTCCAGACACTTCTTGGAGCGCTCCTTTACAGTCTCACACTTCTGATAGAAATACTTGATAATATCCTTTCTGGTAATGATCCCGATAAAGCACTTCTGATCATCCAGAACCGGCACAAAGTTCTGGTTCAGGGCCTTACCGATCAAATCCTCCATATCTGCATCTGCCTTCACCGGACGGTTGTCACACCGGCGGCGGATTGCGGTCACAGGTATTCTCTCCGCCCCCTTAAGGTCCAGATTAAACTGATTCTTGATCCCCCATAACAGGTCCCCCTCTGTCAGCGTGCCCACATACCTGCCGGTCCTGCTGACAATTGGTACAGCGGAATACTTATGGTGTTCCATCTTCTCCAAAGCCTGTCTCAACGTATCATCTTCACTTATATACGCCACGTCACTTTTAGGAGTCAGGAAAAATAATATATTCATATTTTCACTCCTTCTTCCTGTATTCTCCTATTAGTATAGAATGTGGCTCTGAACCGAATGTGAACAAATTATTATAAAAATCTGAAATTTCTTAAGAAGTTAGACTTTTATAAAATCAACTTTTCCCTTAATATATAAGTAGACTATTTATGGCCGTCATTTTCAGGGCCAAAGAAGAGGTAAATATGATAACAGGATCTGCTGCAACCAATTTTATACCGTCCGTCTCAGCGCCGGTCAACCGCATTATTCCCTCCTCCCTGGTGGACGGGCCGGGCAACCGTGTGGCCATCTTTCTTCAGGGCTGCGGATTTGCCTGCAAATACTGTCACAACCCGGAGACCATCCATCTCTGCTGCCACTGCGGCACGTGTGTGGGCGTCTGTCCCACCCATGCCCTGACAGCGGAGGAGGGAACCGTCAGCTGGGATTCCGCCCTGTGCTGCGGCTGCGACCAATGCATCCAGGCATGCCCCCACAGTTCCAGCCCCAAGACCAGGTACATGACGCCCAACCAGGTACTGGAGGAAATAAAAAAGCCCCTTGCATTTGCAAGAGGGATCACCACTTCCGGAGGGGAATGTACCCTGCACAGCCATTTCCTGGCGCAGCTCTTCGCCAAAGTCCATGAACTGGGAAAGTCCGCATTCATAGACACCAACGGACAGGTCCCACTCAGGGACCTGCCGTGGCTGATGGAGGAGACGGACAAGGCCATGCTGGATATTAAGTCCATGGACGAAAAGGAGCACCGTATGCTCACAGGCAGTTCCATGGACCTGGTGTTAGATAACCTGGATTATCTGTTGGAGGAGGATAAGCTTTTTGAGATCAGGACCGTGGTGATACCCGGATATTTGGATAACGCACACACAGTGGACGCTGCCAGCCGGATCATTGCCCGGGTCCCCTCCGTCCGCTATAAGCTGATCCGCTTCCGCAACTGGGGCGTCCGGGGAGAGCTGGCGGACCAAGTATCTCCCTCCATGGACCTGATGGAAACACTGGCCTGCATCGCCCGCTCCAACGGGGTGGAGGATATTGTGATCATTTAAGTTGCAAACAGGAGATATGAATAAAACCGGCTGGTTTCCCGGCCGGTTTTCTGCTCGCATCCATTTTTATCCACAGGCAATTTATTCCATATAACTCAGGGGATCGACCGCCTTGTCCTGGTGCTTCATCTCAAAGAATACATTGACGCCTTCTACGGAATAATACTTGGTAGGCTCCGATACATAGCCCAGGGTCTGTCCCTCTTTCAGGTATTCTCCCTCTGCCACGCATACTTCCTTAAGCTGTCCGCAGGTTGCTGTGTATTCGTTGCCCAGATCCATAACCACATAATTTCCGATCTCCTCGTTGGAGCCAACTTCCAGGATCCTGGCATTGGCAGGTGCGGCCACCGGTGTGCTTACATCGGACTGGATGATGATTCCAGGGTTGCACTTATACTGGTCGAGGGTGGGGAAATAGATGGTCTGGTCCATGCTGTAGTCCAGAAGCACATTGCCCCTTACAGGCCACTGCATTTTGCTGGCGTCCGTAAAGTTAAGCACAAGAGCGTCCGCCGCGTCTTTTCCTGCTCCTGCCTCTGCTGCCAGGTCATTGCCCTGGTTTTCGTTCTTTGCCACGGCTGCCTGAGTAGGAGCCGGGGTAACCTTTTGTGTGTCTTTTACTGCCTCGGAAGCGCCTGCTACCTGAGGTGTCTCCGGAGCTGTTTCCTGGGCAATCATTTCTGGCTGCGGCATTTCAAGGTATGGATTTGTCTCAGTACCTTTTCCTCTTTGTACGGTAATGACACCTGCTGCGGCTACAATAGTCAGCAGGCCTAACACTAGCATGACAAGAAATAACTTATCCTTGAGCATCTGGTTTACTTTCTCTTTCACGTTTATCACCTCGGTACTATTCTTACCAAACCAAAGCGACTTATTCAGAAATGAAAGTAATATTTTTATAAAAATAACCCAGGATTTCTTCCGCCTTCCACCCCGCCTTTGCCTTCTCATTGGCAGTGGCCTGGCTCAGTCCATAACCATGTCCGATCCCCTTTGCCACCGCCCTTATGCCATCCTCATAGGACTCCATGGTAAAGCAGGCGGACTTAAGCCCCAGGGCATATTGTATCTCCTCCCCGGAGTAACCTGCATTTCCTATCTGGACCTGGTCCACATAGCCGGATTCATCCCTGGAAACAATCTGTACCGTACCCGGGACCTGGGAAATATCCACCTGGCGCGTTCCTGTCTCCCCCTCCGGAATACCATTGATTGCGGACACAAAATCCTCCTTTGAAAATACGGCGATCTGCATGTATCCCTCCGCCTCCACATCCCCTGGACAATCCACCGGTTCCAGATAGGGGTGGGTGAAATCCCCTTTTCTTGTCATCCCCGCCGTGGCACGGCAGAACATGGGGTCTATGCATCTGTTTTCGTAGGTCATCACCACACCGGATGTGGCCTTTACCGCATCTTCCAGTTTTTTATAATACTGGGGAAAACGGCTGGATCCCCACAAGCTTTTCAGCTGCTCCGACTCCACATAATCCATGTCCAGGGCTGACTCGGCAATCTCATTTTCCTCCCCTGCGGCCTCCATCTGACGGCAGATATAGGTGCGGGCAATAATGGCCTGGGCTTTTAGTGCCTCCGGTTCATATTCCACCGGCATCTGTCTGGCGATCACACCGGGCAGGTATTCCTCCATGTCCATATAATAGGAGCCATTGCTTCTGTCAAGGAGTATCCTGCGCCTGCCGGACACCTCCTTCTGCTGCTCATACCGCAGCTCCTCCCCCCTGATGGTGCCTGTCCATGCAAGGGTTCCCACATAGGGCACCATAAGTCCTGTGACGGCTGCCCAGATAATGCGTTTGTTCACACGATCACCTCCCTCCTGTACCGGACGATCTGCCCTGCAGCGTGTTTTAAAACCCGCCTTGGGACACGTTTGAAATGCCTCTATCATCAATATATGTCCTGTCCTCCCGCCCTATGTGTCGCCTTTTCTGCAATCCAAAAATATCGCCGCACCGGCCTGGGCCAATGGGCGATATTTAGAAAATTATATGGTTTTAACCCGCTTACAGGCGGACACGCGGGCTGCTGAAGATACAGCGTTCACAAAAGCTCACCCCAGATATGCCTGGATCAGCCTGAAGGTGTTCTCCACCCCGTCCCGGTGGCTTCTCTCATAACCGTGGGATGCGTAAACACCGGGGCCGATCAGGGCGTGGCGGATATCGTGGCCTGCTTTTAATGTGGTTTCCACATCAGAACCGTAATGGGGGTATACGTCCACCGCATATCCGATCCCCTTTCCCTTGGCCAGTTCTATAAGCCTGCAAACGATCTCGTAATTGTACGGACCCCCGCTGTCCTTGGCACAGATGGACACCTGATGTTCCGTACACTGGAGCCCTTCACCCACACATCCCATATCCACGGACCAGGCCTCGGTAACGCCCTCCGGCACCGGGGATGAACCTCCGTGCCCCACCTCCTCATATATGGTGAAATGAACGTAAACCTTGCGTTCAGGAGTCACGGATTCCTCCTTCAAATATCTGGCATATCCCATGAGGATCGCGGCTGAGAGCTTGTCATCCAGAAAACGGCTTTTAATGTAACCGGATGCAGTCACCCTTGTCCTGGGCTCAAAGCACACATAATCCCCCGGCATGATACCAAGGGCAGCCGCCTCCTCCCTGGAACTTACCTTTTCATCAATAAGGATTTCCACCGTATCCCAGGTACGTGTGGTCTGTTCATACTCCCCGTTCACATGGACCGAGGCGTTGACCAGCTGGCAGGTACCCTCGTAAATACCATTGGACTTTGTGATGATCCTTACATTCTCAGCCTCCCCGTTGGCCGGCTTCATGCCGCCTATATTGGTCAGCTGAAGCCTTCCGTTCTCCTTGATCCTGGCCACCATGGCCCCCAGCGTATCACAGTGGGCCTCTAACAGGACCGCATTCTCCGGATCCCTTCCTCCCAGGTCCGCAAGGACGCCGCCCTTTACCGTAGGCCATGCAGTGATCCCCAAGGCCTCGCATTCCTTTAACAGATATTCCCTTACCTCCCTGCCGTAGCCGGAAGGGCTGTCAATGGCAAGCAGCTTCTGCGCCTGCTCCATTATGTACTCCACATATTTTCCAGAATCTGTCATCTCATTTCTCCTTTACCTGTCCCCTTCTCCTTTACTTGCCCCCTATGACCTGAGGGTTTTCCATGAACACATGAAACCATTTTATCAGAAATACGCTGCAACAACAAGAGGCAGGGCGGGAGCATGCGCGGACATGTGCTCCCATCCTGCCTTCTGCATCTTTTTACTGCGGATTTATACTGCGGCTTTTTACTGCAGCTTTATACTGTGGCATTACACTGCGGATCCGCACACGTTCAGTCCAGTGCATAGATCTTTTTATATTTCTCCTTCAGATACCTTACATAATATTCAGGATTAAAATCTTCCCCGGTGATATCCTTTAAGAGCTGGCGGCTGGTCTTCAGCTTTCCGTACTGATGGATGTTCTCCCTCAGGTATTCACGGATAACGTCCACCTTTCCATCTTCCAGCAGGCCCTCAAAATCCATGGTCTTTTTCATATGGTAATACAGCTGCGCCCCAAAGGCGCTGCCCAGGGCATAGGAGGGGAAGTATCCAAAGGATCCCTGGGACCAGTGGATGTCCTGGAGCACTCCCTGGGCCGGATTCTCAGGGCGTATTCCCAGATATTCCTCATATTTGTCCGCCCAGATCTCAGGCAGTTTTTCCACGTCCAGGTTTTCCTCGATGAGCATTTTCTCAATCTCATACCGGATCAGCACATGAAGGCTGTAGCTCAGTTCATCCGCCTCAGTGCGGATCAGGCCGGGCGTTACCTTGTTGATGGCTTCCACAAACCGGTCCAGGTTCACATCCCCCAGCTGCTCCGGGAACATTTCCTGTACCTTCTTATAGATAGGTACCCAGAAGGCCCGGTTGCGTCCAATGATATTCTCAAAGAACCGGGACTGGGATTCATGCATTCCCATACTGGCTCCCTGCCCCGCCGGGGTCAGGGTCAGGTCATCCCGGATTCCCAGTTCGTAGATACCATGGCCTGCTTCGTGTATGACGGAAAAAAGGGAGCTGTCCATGCAGTCCGTATAATGTGTGGTGATCCGCACATCCTTATTGTGAAGATTGGTGGTAAAAGGATGGGCGCTGACCGCCATGACGCCCCGGTCAAAGTCAAAGCCCACATACGCTGCCAGGAAACGTCCCAGCTTTTCCTGCTTCTCCTCAGAATAATCACCTGTTAAAAAGCTGTCGTCAATCTGTTTTCCATCATCCACCACCTGCTTTAGGAAGGGAACCAGTTCTTTTTTCATCAGACTGAAAAATTCGTCCAGATTCTCCATGGAGAAGCCCTTTTCATAATCATCCAGCATGACATCGTACAGCTTTTTCCCGTTCTTTTTGCGGTAGCCTGCAAATTTCTTCTGATAATCGATCACCTTTTTAAGTGTGGGGGCAAATGCATCAAAGTCCTGTTCCTGTTTTGCCTTTGCCCACACGCTGGTGGCCCTGGCCGTCAGCCGGGCAAAGTCCTGGTATTCGTCCTGGGGGATACATTCGATCTGCTCCAGCTCCTGGGAAAGTTCCCGCACATTGGCTGCCTCCGCCTGTGAAAGCCCGCCTTCCTCGCCGCACTGCTTCAGCAGTTTTCTCATCTCGTCACAGGTGACTGCCTGGAAATATTCCCCGGACAGCACACCGATCACATGGGACGTCAGTTCTCCGGCCTCCTTGGGCGCCAGCGTCTCATTGTCCCACTCAAATAAGGTCATGGCAGTCTTGATGGCCATGGCCTTGTCCATGTATGTTTTTAACTTGTCGTATGATTTTGCCATTGTAATGCTCCTTTCCGCTTCCTGTCCGCTCCTGTACTGCAAAAGGACACTCACAGAGAGTGTCCCCGGCAGACCGCGTATTTATGCATAGATGCAGGGTTGATAGTATATACGCTACCATATATTTCCATGGGTTGCAATGCATTTTCAGGAAATTCTTTTTCAGCCCTGGAAAACGGGCTCAATGGCTGTATCCGGCAATATGATACAGATTCTGGTGCCGCCATCCGGTGCCAGTTCCGCATATAAGGCGGCTTCATCCCCATACAGATATTTGACGCGTTCTCTTGTCATATTAAGTCCAACCGATCCCTCTTTTCCTTCATTGATCCGCTTTATTTGATCCATATCCATACCGCTTCCATTGTCCTCTACCGAAAAGTACCTGTTACATCCCCTTTTGCAACAGACTATTTTAATATACCGGTCTTCCTGTTCATGGATAAAAGCGTGTTTGAATACATTCTCCACAATGGGCTGGAGCATGAATTTAGGAACTTTTGTCTTGCACAGCTGCGGATCCACATCAATCTTTAATTGGTAGATTCCGTCATATCTGCGGTTTATGACATCAATATAATGCAGGGTATATTCCAGATCCGTCTGCAATTCCTCTGTCACATTATCCGAATCCAGTATATATCTCATCATGAATATTACATCATCCACCAGTTCGCTGCATTCCAGCTCATCCTCCCGGATTAATTCCAGATTCAGCAGATTCAATACATTATAGATAAAATGTGGATTTAACTGGAGATTCAGTTCTTTTAATTTGGACTCCTGGTAAAGACGTATGGTTTCATAATTCTGCATGGTCAGCTTCTGAACATTATCATTCATCCGATTATAAGTGTGGATCAAGTTCCGAAACTCCGCACTCCCCTTTTCCCTGATCCGGTGATCTGGATTATCCTCAACCAAAGCCACCTGATCGGTCAGATCCATAACCGGATGTACAACAAGACGGCGGATAGCCAGCGAAAATGCTGCAGTGCTGATTATGATCATGGTAAAAATCATAAAGCTGCTTTTTCTCAGTTGTGACAAATATAGTCCATGAAACTCTTGTTGATCAATTGCAAACACGGATGTCCATCCCGTAACCGTGGATTTGCTATATGATATCATCCATTTTTTCCCACCCATCTCAACCATCCCGCTTCCGCTTTTTTCTTCACATATCTGAGATGGCCAGTCTGCATGGATCACGGTTCCAATCCTGTTCTTATCCGTATGAGATATGATGCAGCCGTTTGGATCAATAATAAAATATTCGATGTTTTGATACTCTGGGATCGTGAGAAAAACATCATCCCAAAATCCATCTGTAAAATTGATTGTCAATATCTGGTATCCCTTTGAAGTTGGAGTTTTCTCATTCCTTAGATTTTTAACCATGGAAAACATATAATAATAATCAATATTAGTAAACTGTTCTAATTCAGGCTGGCCATACATTTCATAGAACTTATAAGTCGGAACCCATGACAGCCGTTTCCTGCTCTCTTTTCCGATTTTATACAGTTCCGATTTTTCAAAGCTCGCATAAGGAATATAATTCTGGTTCAGTGAAATCCCGAAATTATACCGCTCCGTCATAATGTTGACCGAATAAATGTCCGGAGATGAAAGGAAATACCGGTCGGCAACCTTTTTGAGTTCTCCGTCCAGGAAATACAGCCTTCCCTGATCATCGGTATTTTCTGATTCTGCCAGCAGTCTCCGGGTATCCTCATCTGCCAGAAAACCAAATACATATTCCTTTGCAAGTTGTAGTTTAGAATCTGCTATCTGATTGGATTTTTGTACCAGGTTTCTGATATCCGCCGTTACCACTTCATATAAAATTTTCTGGCTCTCTATGTAGCAGAATATGGTGATGGAGGGAACAAGCACCATCAGCATCCCTATATAGAAGAGATGAAATTGAAACTGCAGGCTTGCATTTTCAAGCCTGTGTTTCCATCCAATCAAGTTCTGAATCATTTTTCTCACAATCATTGGTAACCATCCTGTATTTTTGTGGGGTAAGCCCGATCTCTTTTTTAAATGATTTGATAAAGCTAATGTAATCACTGTATCCGGCTTTTATTGCGATTTCGTATACCTTCATGCCAGTATCCCTCAGCATTTCACAAGCCTTTTTCATCCGTACGCGTGTCAGATACTCTTTAAAACCAATTCCCATAAAAGCTTTAAACATGCTGCTGACATAAGATGGGCTTAAGTGTATATAATCGGAAAGACTGACCAGCGACACCGGTTCCGAATAATGCTCATTAATATAATGTCTGCACCGTTTCATATTTTCAGCCATATCCGATGCACTGTCATTTTTCACAACACTAAACAACTGTTCAATCGCATTCTTCAGGTTGCCGCATAAACCAGCACAATCTTCCTCATACATGAGATTCTGTTCTATCTTTTGCAGAATGTCTGCTCCGCTCTCTGTGGAATAAAACTCACTTACATAGCTTGCCCCGCTCCGAAACAAATAGATAAACTGCCTGACCAGTAAGTCCAACTCCACATCGGCACTATGTCTGCACAAATCATTGAATCCCTTCTGTACCGCTTCCTTTAACTGCTGTTCTCCCATTGCGCGCCACCCGGAAACTTCCGTCACGCCTGCCTCAAAAAAACGCATAGGGCTGCCCGTTTCATTTTCCTCCAAACTCTCCTTATATTGCTGGCACCGGCCGTGGTTCATTACATATCCATACCTCAGAGCTTTTAATGCCTGCCTGTAGCAAATGCCTATCTGACCGGTGAGGTTATAGGATAAACTGCTGATACCTGCCGCAAATGCAATCCCCATTTCCTTTTCCACCTGCCCCATTACATGCTTTAGAAGGCCCTGAGCCTGTTCACGGCTGTCCTCATTCACGTCACCTGCAACAACAAGGATCTCCAGGCTGTTCCAGTCTCCTATTCCGGTGAGGATCTTTCCGCACACCTGGAGATGTCCGTATATCATCTGCTGGATCTTTGGCACAATGGAATATTGCAGATAACCAGAAGAGTACAACTCCCTGATCCTCTTTCGCTGTGTCAGCCTGATCACAACTGCAAAGCCCATATTACACGGGAACAAACTGCATATTTTCTTCCGTTCCTCTTCTTTCAGATTCTGTTCGATCCATCTTGAAAGGAGTCTGTTGATCTCTGACGGTGTCAAAGACCCCAGTATGGGAAGTGCTGTTTCACGTTCCTGCGCCTGCTGCCTTCTCTGTTCTACCCGGCCTATGTGCTTCTTTATCTGCTGGCTCAGCCTGTCTATCTCCTTTCGTGAAACGGGCTTTAACAAATACTCATCCACGCCCTTTCGGATTGCGGTCTGTGCAAATTCAAAATCATTGTACGCAGATATGATGACAACCATCATGTCATCATCCCGTATAATATGTGAGAGAAGCTGGAACCCGGTCATTCCCGGCATTTTGATGTCCAGCAAAAGGACCTCCACCTCATGTTCCAAGAGATATTCCATAGCTTCCGTGGAATCGCCAAAGGTTTCAATCTCGTACTCCGGACAAAAGCGCCTGAGTATATCCCCCAAAAGCCTCAGCTGACTGTATTCATCATCCACAACAACGATCCTGGCCATTCTACCATCTCCTTTTACGCTATTATAAAACGCACTTAAGGATGCCGGCAGAAACAAAACTGCCAGCACCCTTTGTTGCTTCTATTACGCCTGCATCCATATGAGCATTTCTCCAAGGCCGCGATTTCCCCAAAGATGGTACGGCACTGCCGTAACCTCTGCTGCTTTTCGTTTCGCTGCCCGGTTGTCACGATATAAGGGACTTCCCCAGTCTTCCATATCTGATACGTATCCCTTTAACTTTAGAACAGTAATTCCCCCGAACAGGTTGCTCTGCTCTGCTCTCGCAGGCACAGTGGCATCCACCTTAAAATCATGAAGGTTCTTAAAATTATCAGCTTCCTCCAGGCAATATACAATGGGTCCCCGCATAACAGCTGCCTTTCCGCAATTCTGTCTTACTCGCGGATTCGTCCAACAAAAACGCGGTTCCATAGAAAGAGACAACCGTACACAATCACCTGAATTCCAACTGCGCCTGATTGTAGCGTACCCCTTTGAACAGCTGATCGGTTCCAGCTTTCCATTAACTGTAACTTCCCACTCATCACACCATGCCGGTATCCTCAAATTCAAGCCGAACACAGTATCGGCCGGACAATCTACAGCAATACATATGTTCCCCTCCCATGGATATAAGGTTTCCTGGGTAATACGCACCTCACCTGTACCTGTGGGGATACTTGCACTGCTGTTGTTATATAAATGAACATAAATATTGGTATCATCAGATGAATACATATATCCACCCAGCATTGACAGGGTTCTGGATATATTGGCAGGACAGCAGGAAATTGTAAACCATTTGTTCCTGGACGGACTTATCCTGTCATCTGTCTGGAGAACAGAACTTCCTTCTTCAAACAGCTTGGGGTACATCTCCATGTAATTGGCATAGAAGAATGCATCTCCCTCATACGAAATACCGCTTAATATGCCGTTATATAATGTCCGTTCCATCATATCCGCATATTTTCCATCCATCTCCAGGTGCAGCATTCTGTGAGCCCACATTAACAGTCCAATGGATGCGCACGTTTCACTGTAATTCCTTTCATTGGGCAGGTCATAGGAAAAGGAAAAGCGTTCACACTCCTGCGACTGTCCAATTCCGCCCGTTATATATACCTGTGAAGAAATCAAAGCATCCCACAATCTCACCAGTGGTTCGCGAAGCGAGCTGTCTTCTCCGGCCAGGTCCGCCATGGCACAATACAGATACATTGCCCGGACCGCATGTCCTGCCGGTTCCTTCAACTCCCTTACAGGAGCATTGGCGCTAAACTGAGCAAATGCTCCTTTTGACGGCAGATAGTATTTATATACCCGTTCCTGATTTCTTTTGGGTATTACCATTGGGTCCAGCTCATCCTGTTTCTTATTCCCCCATTGGTTAACAAAAAAACTCCCAATGTCGTATGCGGGTTCTACCCTTTCGTTTAGGTCGATTCCCTGACGCCTGGCCTCATCCTCAAAGAAATAGGGCTGCGTCCCTCTCTGATTTACCAGGTATTCCGCCAACTCCAAATGCTTTTTATTGCCCGTTATATGATAGAGCCTGATTAAGGCCAGCTCCAATTCAGGATGGCCGTCATATCCGTGGATCTTTCCCTCGTCCGCCCCAATCCGACTGTCAATATAATCAATGTATCTGCACATGATATCTAACAGTGTTCTCTTACCTGTTGCCAGATAATAGGCTACTGCCGCCTCGGTCAGGTGTCCGGCGCAGTACAGCTCGTGCATCATCATCAGATCCGTGAATTCTTTCTCCGGGCAAAACATAGTAAAGTAGGAATTAAGATACCCGTCCGGACGCTGCACACTGCCTAACAATTCGATTATTTCATCCATCTGCTGCTCCAGAACAGGATCATGTTCCACAGCCAGGGAGTACGCGGCGGCTTCTATCAATTTTCCATGGTCGGAATCCCAGAAATGGTGGGGGGTCTGTTTCTGTGTTGGAGACCACTGCTGTTTCAGCAATTCAAAACGGCCGGTGCTTGTATACTTTTCATAGAGATAGGGAATTGTCACATCTCTATTAACCCGTTGATGATCTCCCCAAAAACCACCTTCCACCCGGACACATTTCCACAAAACCGGCTCTATCTTTTTGTTCATCATACTAATCCATCATCCTTTCAATCCCGTTGTGGCAATTCCTTCCACAAAATACTTCTGCCCCACAAGAAATACCAATACCACTGGTATAATTGCCGCACACGCTGCAGCCATCATTAAATGCCATTCTGCGTTGAAATATCCAATAAAGGTACGCAGACCAAGCTGGATCGTGTACTTTTTATCGGAATTCAAATAAATCAATGGATTAATCAGGTCATTCCATGAATTGAGAAACGTAAACAATCCCACGCAGGTCAGCGATGGTTTTGACAACGGAAGAATGATCTGTGTAAAAACAGCCCAGTGCCCTGCTCCGTCCACAAATGCCGCCTCGTCCAGTTCCTTAGGTATGGTTCTTATAAACTGGCGCAGAAGAAATATATTAAACATTCCCCCGCCATATACACTGGCAATTCCCATACAAAACCATGTGGGTACGATCATGGGTATAAATGTATTAATGAATCCCAACTTTTTCCACATAATAAAGTTAGGTATCAAGGTAGTGAAATATGGGAGTATCATAGTAGACATCAATATGGTGAATACCGTGTCCCTATAGTTCCACTTAATCCTGCTTAAGCCGTATGCACTCAATGAACAGCTTACCAAAATGCCCATAACACTGAAACAAACGATCAAAACTGTGTTCAGAAAATACCGTACAAACGGCAATGCTGTAAGGGCATCCCTGTAATTTTCAAACCGCCACTTGGTGGGTATCCACACCGGCGGATTCCTGAACATATCCTCAATTCCCATAAATGAACTGCGTACAAGCCAGTAAAGAGGCATGATCCATATGGACGCCAACAGGATCACCAATAGATAAAAGGCTATTTTTTTTATTACTTTCATGTATCTGCGCGCCATACACGTCACTCCTCATCTGAATAAAACACCCAGTATTTTGATGTTTTAAATACAATCCCGGTAATGATAGCAATCACCACAAATAAGATCCATCCCAATGCGGATGCATACCCCATATTGGAAAACTCAAATGCCTGTCTGTACATATAATATGTATAAAATAGAGTGGCATTGTTTGGCCCTCCTGCGGTTATAACAGCCGCGGGCATAAATCCCTGCAAGCTTGCAATAAGGAACATCAGACCGTTAAAAAATACAATGGGAGTCATCATCGGAATGGTCACATACATAAATTTATGCAGGGAATTTCCGCCGTCCACCTCCACTGCTTCATAGAGTTGCCTGGGCACTCCCTGTAAACCGGCCAGGAAGACCACCATCACATTTCCCGCAGTCCACGAAGTGATCAGCAGCAGAGAACGCAGTACCGTGCTCTCACTGTAAATCCACTTACTTCCCGTAAATCCAAGCCCTTTCAAAATGATATTGAATAGTCCAAAATCAGGGCTCATCATCCACATAAACACCATGGCCGTGGCGACATAGGGAATTATGGTGGGTATATAAAATACCGCCCGAAAAAATGGGCGAAACCTCATCGACCTGTGGTCCAGCAGCATTGCTATGGCAAATCCTGTTGTCATACAGACGATTACGTTCATTACAGCAAAACGAAGAGTGACGGACAATGCCTGGTAAAAGAATGTATCCTGTCCTGAAAACATGCGTTTAAAGTTCTCCAGCCCCACAAAATGCGGGGAACTGGAGGTCGTATATTCTGTAAAACCCAACACAAGACTGGCGAGCATGGGGCCAAGCGCAAAGCAGATAAAACCAAGGATGGCCGGAAGCGAGAACAGGATACCTATCATATTTTCTTTACGCCTTTTGTGCTTCACATATTTGCTTTCCATGGCTCTCCTCCTCAAACCGCTATTTATCGTATCTTCCCTTCAAAAGCTTCTCCACATCCGGCGCGATCCGGTCCAGCGCTTCCTGGACGCTTTCATTTCCCAGGAATGCACTTTCCAGAGCAGGCGTTACCAGTGCATTGATTTCCGTATAATTTTTCACGTACCCGGAAGGATTTGCAGCCACATATCCGTCCAGGACCACCTCCACATGGCTTCCCATATATCCGGAAGGATGAGCCGGAGCCACAGTAGCCCATGTATCAAGCAGATCCTTTTCCTGATAGTAATCAGTCAAAAGAGGCATCCACAGTCCGGACGCGTAAAGGTCTATATTATTACCTGGGTCCATGAGCCATTTCCAGAGTTTAAAGGTTTCCTCAGGATGCTGGGTCGATTTAAAGATTCCCGCCGTACCCTGAGCCGGGCAGGTAGCATAAACCCCTTCTTTAAAGACCGGCAGCACACCTACATCAAACTCCGTATCCCCCAGTCCCAGATCCAGCGCTACCCACGCGCCGGCCCAGATCATTGCCGCCTTATCGGTCTGAAGCGCTACAGCCAGAGACGGAAGTGCCTTTAATTCCGATGGGTTCGGAGCAACATGGTACACATTAACAAGATCGGAAATAGTCTGGAGCGCCTCTACGGACTGTGGTTGATTTAACGTCCATTTCATCCCATCCTCACTGACATAACTTCCTTCATTGGAATACACGGCACCCATATACTGCTGTACACCGAAATCAAACATAAGGCCGTACTGGACAATATTGGTTGGATCGAAATCCGGATCAGCAGCATTTCTCCCCTGGGAATCTAATGTAAGTTTCTGCGCCAGTGCAATAAACTCATCCATTGTCAGGGCATCTTCCACCGAAGACGGCAGTCCTTCCACACCTGCATTTTCAAATATCTTCTTGTTATAAAACATGGCGAATAATTCGGTTGCCGTATTTAAACCATACGCCGCATCCGGAGAATAATACCGGTAAGCAAAATCCAGATAATCCTTTC
This sequence comes from Clostridium sp. FS41, assembly GCF_000954015.1. Classification (NCBI taxonomy): domain Bacteria; kingdom Bacillati; phylum Bacillota; class Clostridia; order Eubacteriales; family Clostridiaceae; genus Clostridium; species Clostridium sp. FS41. The sequence goes on along the minus strand of NZ_JYHN01000040.1, from coordinate 194,839 downwards.
TGTCGATATCCGGGTCCTGATCGATCAAATCCAAAATATTATACAGCTTGCCTGATTCTGCCAGGGGCATTGCAAAATAATCCCTCAGATTAGCCAGATCCGGCTCTTCCCCGCCCGCTATCATTGCACTTAATTTTGCCTCATAATCCGCCGGAATATGGATGATCTCCACTTCAATGTTGGGATTCTGTGCAGTAAATGCCTCACAGGATTTTGTAATGGCGTCCTTTTCATTCGTGCTGCCCCAAAAGGAATAACGCAGTTTAATCTTCTCCTCCTGCTTGTTTTCCTGTGTTTTTCCTGTTGTTCCGTTTTCTGTGCCACTAGTGGTGCTTTGGCATCCCGGAAGCGTAAACATGCAGGCAAGACTCAGGACCATACATAATAATTTCTTCTTCATAAGACCCCTCCTAACATAATTTTTTTATGCCTGTTCCCAATACTTTGTACTTCAATCATACCGTATTTGGAGCCTTGTTTTATAGAGGCATTTTATTCAAAAACTATACTTTCTTTGAAACTTTTGTTCATCTGCATCCAGTATACCATTCTCCGGGATACCATACCATCCGTGTACTCTCCAACCGAAATCATAGGGCACTCCATGTTCAGAGAAAGGGTGTCTGATCATATGTACAAGAGACCGGATTTTGGACCGATATCAATGCGGAAGATGTGCCAGAGAAAATACACTGCATCAAAAGGCGCCCCGGTCATCCCGGCGCGCCCTTATATGCGTTACTATTTACTTAAAAATACTTCTTGCTTCCCCAAAGATTACTCTTCTTTAAATCCAGATACTCATTATAAGCCTTTTCCAGTATCTGCTTCTCATTAGAAAACTTCAGCAGATGGTATGCCTCATAAAATTTATAATATCCTGAATCCAGAAAGTATTCTTCCCGCTGTGGTTTGCTGTAATAGCTGTCGGCCATCATCAGATACCAGTGTACGTCCTTTTCCACCACATCCTGCGGGGTATTAAAGGAGTATTGGCTCTTGCCGATATACTTGATAATGGATGCACTGACACCGGTCTCCTCTTTCACTTCCCGGAGCGCCGTTTCCTTATATTCTTCGCCAGCTTCTACTGTTCCCTTAGGCAAAACCCATCCTTCATATTTATTCTTATAATTTTTGTAAAGGACGAGAATCTTCCCTCGAAATATAACCACACCGCCGCAGCTCGTTGCTTCAATCATTGCAATCCCTCCTGGTGTTGGTGTGAACCTGGTTGTAATACAGCCCTGATCATTCACAGGGCCGTGCTAACCATAACTGGTCTTAGTATACAACTTTTGAAAGGGATATGCAAGGTTTATCTGTGTTTTGAATTGGGAGGTAATTGGGAATTATACTTGGAGATTTTACATTTTTATTTATTTTTCCCCTTGTTGCCCCATCTGCTTCTTTCCGTTAATCCAGCCCATTCATACCATTAAACACCTTTTCCGCCGTAATGGGCAGCTCCCTGATCCGAACCCCCACTGCGTTGTACACTGCATTGGCAATGGCAGGTGAAGGCGTGTTGATCACGATCTCACCAATGGATTTGGCTCCGTAAGGCCCTGTGGGCTCGTAGCTGCACTCAAACTCCACCTGTACGTTTCCAACATCCTGGCGGCTGGGAACCTTGTACTGCATAAATGAGTTTTCATGCACTCTGCCTGTTTCAGAGTAAGTCACATCCTCATACAGGGCCATACCGATTCCCTGGGCCAAACCGCCCTCGGTCTGTACCCTTGCCAGGTTGATGTTCAGAGGAGTGCCGCAGTCCACGGCTGCCACAAAACGGATCAGCTTCACATCCCCTGTCTCCGTATCCACTTCCACCTCTGCGGCTCCTGCCATAAAAGGCGGCGGGGACACAGGTGAGGAATGGGACTCCGTGACCTGAAGGGCGTCCTCATTGCTGCACATAACTCGGTTTCCTATGTCTTTGATGGTCATCTCTTTCCTGGTCCCGTCCTCCTCGCAGGAAAGCTTGTATACGCGTTTGCCGTCAAACTCCAGCTCGTCCTCCCTGCACTCCAGGTACCTGGCTGCCTTGTGCAGGATCTTCTTTTTCAGGGCTTCGCAGGTTTTTACCACTGCCATACCGGTAAGGTATGCCGTACTGGAAGCATAGGAACCTGAATCATAGGGTGAGATGTCGGTGTCGGTTCCGTAGACCACAATGTCCTCCAGTTCACAGCCCAGACTTTCCGCAGCCACCTGAGCCAGGGTGGTGTCACATCCCGTGCCCATGTCCGCGGCTCCGATCATCAGGCTGTAGAAACCATCGTCATTGACCTTCACACACACGCTGGCCACATCCACGCCGGAGATGGCAGAGCCCTGCATGGCCATGGCAAGTCCCACGCCGCGCACCTTTGTACCGCTCACTGCCCTTCTGGGGTATTTCTCATCCCAGCCTATCATTTCCTTGACCTTTGCAACGCAGCGGTCCAATGCACAGCTGTTGGCCGGCTCACCGTAGTAAGCAGGCATAATGTCCCCTTCCTTTACCATGTTCAGCTCCCGCATGGCCACAGGGTCCATGCCCATCTGGGCCGCCAGCTCACTGACAGCTGACTCCACAGCAAAGATCCCCTGGGTGGCCCCGTATCCCCGGTATGCGCCTGCGGACATACGGTTGGTGTAAACCACGTCATAGGCAAACCGGAATGCCTTGGGTGTGCGGTACAGCGGAATGGACTTATGGCCCGACAGTCCCACTGTGGTCGGTCCGTGCTCACCATAGGCGCCTGTGTTGGACAGAGTGTACACATCCATTGCCTGCAGGACTCCTCTGTCATCGCAGCCCAGCTTTACCCGCACTTCCATCTCATGGCGGGGTGAGGATGCGATTTGGGACTCATAGCGGCTGTATATGATCTTAGCGGGCTTGCCCGTCTTCATTGTGACAATGGCGGGATAAACCTCTGCCACCACGGTCTGTTTGGCGCCGAAGCCGCCGCCGATCCGAGGCTTGATCACCCGGATCCTGGATTTGGGAACGTCCAGGGCATGGGCAAGGATACGCCTTGTATGGAAGGGCACCTGGGTGGATGCCACGATATTCAGGCGCCCGTACACATCCATGTAAGTGTATGCCCGGAATGTCTCCATCATGGCCTGCTGGTTTGCCTTTGTATGATACACGCGCTCAATGACATGGGTACACCCTGCAAACGCTTCCTCCAGGTCTCCATGGGTCTCCTTTCCCGAGGCGCACAGGTTCCTCCTGTTGTCGGCGCCCACATCGCAATGGCTCTCCCAGCTGTCCTCAGGGTGCACCAGGATGTCCCCATCCTTGGAGTCATGCATGTCCAGCACCGGCTCCAGCACTTGGTACTTCACACGGATCAGGCGCATGGCATGGTCCACGGCCGCCTCAGTTTCACCGGCCACAACAGCCACCGCATCCCCCACAAAGCGCAGGCGCTCATCCAGGATCAGCCTGTCGTAAGGGCTGGGCTCCGGATAGGTCTGCCCTGCCATGGTAAAGCGTTTCCGGGGCACGTCCTTATGTGTGATGATACACTCAATGCCCGGGATCTTAGCCGCTACCGCGCAGTCGATCTCAGTGATCAGCGCATGGGCATAGGGGCTTCTGAGCACCTTTACCACCAGGCAGTCCTTCAGCGCCAGGTCATCTGTAAACACAGGCTTTCCTGTCACAAGCGCCTTGGCATCTTTTTTAATCACCGGCGCGCCTACGATACGGAAATTCCTCATCTGTAAATTCTCCATCAGACATTACCTCCCACGCCATTTTTCCTGTCCAGATATTGTTTCACCGCCCGCAGCTGGGACATGTATCCGCTGCAGCGGCACAGGTTGCCTGACAGATATTCCCGGACCTCATCCTCATCCGGATGGTCCAGCTCCTTTTCCATGGCCAGCACATTCATGATAAACCCGGGGCTGCAGAATCCGCACTGCTCCCCGCCCTCAGCTGCCAGGAACATGCCGAACTCCTCCGCCTCCTTCTGAAGGCCCTCCAGTGTGGTCACATGGCGTCCGTCCACGCGCACTGCCAGGGTGGAACAGGAGAGCACCGGCTTTCCGTCCAGCCATACCGTACACAATCCGCAGTTAGCTGTCTCACAGCCCCGTTTCACGCTGTAACACCCCAGTTCCCTTACCAGGTCCAAAAGAATTACATCCGGCTCCACATCCGCCTGCACATTTTTTCCGTTTAACCGAAACTGTATATTCATCCTATGGTCACACTCCTTCCTGTGAGACGTTCCATCAGGCGGCGGATATAGACAGATGCCAGCTGACGGCGGTACCGGCTGCTTCCCCTGGTATTAGTGCCATAGGTAAATGAATCAGCCGCCTCACGGGCCAGCTGGGCCAGGCTGTCATAACCGTCATCCGTGATGGTTACCACCTGGGCCTTGGACGGTCTGGCCCCCACAGCCACATACCAATTGCTGCCCCTGCGGGATACACAGCAGGCCAGAAGCGGAAAATCCGTACTGCTGTTCCTCTGTGTGGTATAGGCCGCCTTGCGCCCGTCCTTTTTTATGATCACGCGCACCAGGATATCCTTGTCATCCCTGCGCACCGGTCTTTTTGCAAACTCGGACAACGGCATGATCCCTCCGTGGTAAAGCTCCACATAGGTGTCCAGAGCCATCATGCATGTAAGAATGTCTGAAAAACCGAAGCGGCTGTAGATACTTCCTCCCATAGTTGCACAGTTGCGCATCTGCACTCCCACAATGTGACGGGTACATTCCCTGAATATGCCGCCAAAATACTGGTTCAGGCCCTGGTGTGTCTCTATCTGGCGCAGGGTGCTCATACATCCGATCCTGAATTCCTCCCCTGTCTCCTCTATCTGATCCAATCCCAGACCTGACAGGTCCACGATCGTACGCTTTGTCACATTGGTCATCTTCAGCCAGACCATTCCGCCCACTACCAGGCTGCTGCGTTTCTGGCACAGCTCATAAGCTTCTGCCAGGCTGTCCACTTTTACATAATCTTCCACTCGAAACACGCGCGTTCTCCTTTCTTGTCATAGACACTTAGCAAGGTAATCGTGCAACACTTCCCTTTCCCTGGACCGGGTTTGAAAAAGCTCCGGTATATAAGGAGATAAAAGGGCAAAACAAACAGGGAGATTATAACATGAAATCTCCCTGTTTTCTACAAATATCGTTATTCTTTTACAAGATAAGACCGGTTTCACCGGCTCATATAAATATCAAACAATTGCCGCGCAATGGGCGCCGCCGCCCTTCCTCCGCTGCCGCCTTCCTCCACCAGCACGGTAACCACCAGCCTGGGTGACTCGGCCGGGGCAAATCCCGTAAACCAGGCATGTGTCTCCTTCCCGGTCTCAAACTCCGCCGAACCGGTCTTGGCCGCCACCGTATAGGCGTCCGTGCGCACACCGGAACCTGTCCCCTCTGTCACAACCGCCCGCATCAGCTCCGTAAGTCCGGCCGCCTCCCCGGCTGTCATCAGGCTTCCATAGGCGGAGGGCATAAACCTCTTTATCTCCTCGCCCCCGGCCGACTCAACCGAACTCAGGAAATAGGGCTTCATCAGGGTCCCGCCATTGGCAATGGCTGCTGTTATCATGGCGTTGTGAAGAGGCGTGATCTGGGTGGTTCCCTGCCCGATGGATGTCTGGAGTATTTCCCATGTATCGGCCCCCGGCCCCATTTGGAAGGAGCTCTGTTTATAGGGCATCCCTGCCACAGGAAGGGGCGAATCAAACAGCAGGCTTTTTGCTGTTTCCCTGAATTTTCCCAGGTTCAGGTCCAGCCCCAGGCTGGAAAATGCACCGTTGCAGGAATTTGCAAATGCCAGGGTGAAATCCTGATGGCCGTGGGCCGTGCTGTGGTAGCATTTAATCCTGTAATCCCCATTCTCGTACACGCCCCTGCAGTCAAACTGATAGTCCCTGTAATTGTCCGGATGCTCCCTCATATATTCCAGGGCGGTCACGATCTTAAAGGTGGAGCCGGGCGGGTACAGCCCCTGGGCCGCGCGGTTTAACAGCTGGCCCTCCCCATTCTCCCCTGATGTCAGAACATCCCAGTCCTGAAGCAGCGTATTGGGGTCATAGCCCGGTTTTGAAACCATGGCCAGGACCTTGCCCGTATCCGGCTCCATGGCGATCACAACGCCTTTCCGGTCCCCCAGGGCAGCGTAAGCTGCCTGCTGTAGCTGGGCATCCAGAGTGGTATAAACATTATCTCCCAGGTTCTTGTGGCCTGCCAGTTCATTGGCCACCTGTTCCACCAGGTTCACATGGGATGTGAGCAGGTAAAAGTTAGCCATGGCCTCAATGCCGGTTTTTCCCTTGGTGGAATAGCCCACCACATGGTCAAAGACACTGCCGAAATCGTAGACCCGTGTCTCATTCCCCTCCCCATCCACCTGGGTCTGAGCCAGAACAGTGCCGTCCGCTGCCAGGATCTTCCCCCTGACGATCCGGTCCGAAAAACTGTCCAGGCGGGCATTGTACGAGTTATTGATCACATCCTCGCTCCTGACCTGGAGAAAATACCCCAGATACACGGCCAGTCCCAGGAACACGGCCACCATGAGATAAGTGACCCCCAGAATGTTTTTATTAGCCCTTGGATTGGGATTTGCTTTTTTTGCCATGGTTCCATCTCCTTCCTTTGAGCATATCCGAATACCGGCCTGCCGCCGCGGACCAGGTTCTAGCCTTCCTCCAGCTCCTCCTGGTCATTGCGCTTCAATATATACAATCCCTGGATCATGCCAAACAGGATAAATGTGCTGAGTATGGAGCTTCCCCCATAACTTACAAAGGGCAGGGTCACCCCGGTGGAGGGAATGAACTTTGTCACGCCGCCCACGGTCAGGAATACCTGGATTATATATTCCATCCCCAGGCCAAAGGCGATCAGTTTATAAAATACAGCCTGCATGCTGGTGGCGATCATCATGAACTGGATAAAACATCCCAGGCAGATGAGGAGCACACAGATGGCAAAGATGCCTCCCATCTCCTCGGACACAGCGGAAAAGATAAAATCCTTTTCCACCACAGGGATCTTTCCCGGCATCCCCTGGCAGAGTCCCATGCCGAACCAGCCGCCCGTGCCAATGGCAAACAGGGACTGGGTGATCTGATACCCCTTGTTGTCAATATCCGCCCAGGGATTGCTCCAGGCCAGGACCCTGCGCTTAACATGGTCAAACAGCTGGTAGGCCCCCACGGACGCACCCGCTCCCAGAATGGTTCCCGCCCCCAGATAAAACCAGTTATTGGTGGCCACAAACAACATGAGCAGGTAGGTGATAAAAAAGATCAGAGCGCCCCCAAGGTCCTTGGACAACACCATAATAAGCACATGGGCAGCCGCCACAGCGGTTGCTGTCACAACTGTCTTAAAGTCCGTGGACTGGTAAAACATGGAGGCTGTAAAGAGCACAAAGGTGAGTTTCACAAACTCGGAGGGCTGTACGGAAAATCCTCCAAACGTCAGGGACAGCTGGGCGCCAAAGCTTTCATTTCCAGTGAGGTATACAATAAGAAGCACCAGGATCCCGGCTCCCGCGTACACCCACTGAAGCTTATACAGCTGCCACACCCGCTCCATCACATAGGGGACCAGCCAGGACAAAGCCGCTGATATGACCACGATCACAAACTGGCGCACCGCCTTATCCAGCCCCTTGTCCAAGGACAGCCTGGTGAGCATGATAAAACCCACGCAAAGCAGCATGCACGTATTGTTCACCAGCAGACGGGAGACATTCCGGTACAGGAAACGGTACATATAGATATAGCACAGAAAGAACACCACCTGGGCCACGTAAAATGCAATGAGCATCATCTTAACGCTTTCATTCCCGGTCTTTAAGTACATGACCAGGTACGCCAGAAAATGGATGGAAAACATGGCCCGGTTCTGTCCGCCGCACACCCTCCGCTTCTTTTCCATATCCTGAAAGGAAAAAAAGCGGAAGTTGGCATAGGTGTAAACCGCCATCAGCAGTATCATCAGATATTTTGAAACCTCAACGATCAGATTGGTCATAAACGTCACTCCACTCCGCGCTTAAAATGTCCCCTGGTAAAATCCTTAAAGGGAGGTTCAGCCGTTTCCCCGCCCATAAAGGCCTTGGAAAACGCTTCCAGTACCTTACCTGTCTGCTGCCCGTCCTCCACTGTAAACTGAAGACGGACACGAGCTGTACCCATGCGCCGGATCAGGCCTTCATTTCCCAGCAAAGACAGGGGGGACGGATTGTAGATGGTATTGTAACAGAAATGGCAGTGATTTTTCACCATTAATACTGCCCCGGTCCGGTCCTTCATCCTTAACAGGCCGCGTTTATGGGTACATGACTTAACGGTCCTGGTTATGCATTGGGCCGACACCATCATGGGCGCATATCCGTATACCACCAGTTCTCCCGGCACCCCGGCACGGCTGCAGGCCGCAAGCACAGGCTCCAGTTCCCGGCTGTTAAGCTCCCACGGCATGGTCACTGCCCGGGGTTCCCTTGAAGCCAGTTCGCCAATGGTCCTGCTGTTCCAGGCGTAAACAGACGCGTCCGTTATAAACGGCAGGGCGATCTGCTGGTCCTCCAGCCACCGGATCTCTTCCAGGGCGCGGACCACCACTCCGTCAAAGCCTGCATGTTTAAGTTCCGTCATATGGTCTTTAAAAAACACAAGGGCATGGCTCCTGAAAATATGGGGCAGGGTGAGATAACAGGATTTCCCCCTCTTATGACACCGGTCCGCCGTACCCTTCCACGTGTCCGGACCGAACCCATCCGCATCCACATACACATCGGAAACCTCCTGCTGCCTCAGTGCGGGTTCCAGCTGGCAGGGCTCCTCCAGGGAAACGGCAAGGATCCAGGGTTGGGCTGCCGGCTTCTCTGACAGATCAGTCCTGTCTTTGTTTTCAGACAGCACTCCCTCTTTAGACATCCCCGGCCCGCGTCTATACTCCTTCAGTATGGCGGACTGCAGGGATTCCAAGCCGGATCTTCGCAGTTCGTTCAGGGCCTGCACAGGCAGGAACAGATCTCCCTTCAGCTCTGCGCTCAGACGTTCAAAGACAAATGGCGTGTTGCCTGTTTTGTTCAGCTGTTTTAATACTTTTTCCTCTGTCATGGGCTGCTTCTGTGCCGCCTCGGGCGCCTGCCCGCTGACAGCCGCCTTAACACCGCCACAGCTTAGGGTCATGACAGACGGCTTTCCTGTCTCTAGAATCACATGGCCGCTGACAGGCTCCTTTTGCTGTGCGGTCACATAGGTGCGGTCCAGATAATCAAAAAGCTTCTGGTTCCCCTCCCTGAATTCCGGCTTTTCCTTAAGTGCCACCATATCCCGTCCATTGTGGGCTTCATAATACCCTGAGGTAAACCCTCCGCGGTCGAACAGGTCCAGAAGCATCTTCCGGTCCGCCTCCTCTACTCGGTACCCCCTTCTTCCCTGTTCCAGGTAGAGGTCCACGTACCTGCGGTAAACACTCACCACCCCGGCCGTGTATCTGGGGCTTTTCATCCTGCCCTCTATCTTCAGGGAATACACGCCGGAATCAATGATATCCGGCAGTATGTCCAGGGTACAGAGGTCTTTCAGGCTCAGGACATGCTTTTCATTCTCCCGGTTCAGGGCGGCAGATTTACCCTCCCCGCCCTCATACACCCGGTAGGGAAGACGGCAGGGCTGGGCGCACCTTCCCCTGTTCCCGCTTCTTCCTCCGATAAGGCTGCTCATCAGGCATTGGCCTGAATAGCAGTAACACAGGGCGCCATGGACAAAACTTTCAATCTCCACATCCACCTGCTCATGGACGCGGCGTATCTCATCCAGGGACATTTCCCTGGAAGTCACCACCCGGTTGCAGCCAAGGTCTCTTAGCATTCTGGCTCCATACACGCTGGTGATGGTCATCTGAGTGCTGGCATGCAGCTCCAGGCCGGGGAAATTCTCCTTCATGACCTGTAACGCTCCCAGGTCCTGCACGATCACTCCGTCCAGTCCCTGATCATAGTAGGGCTTCATGTATGCCGCCAGCTCTTTTAGCTCCGATTCCTTAAACAGGGTATTGACCGTCATATACAGCCTGCGTCCGTGCAGATGCACATGATCAATGGCCTCCACAAGCCCCTTTTCATCCGGATTATCCGCATAGGCCCTGGCCCCGAACCGGCTGCCTCCCATATAAACCGCATCTGCGCCAGCCGCCACAGCCGCCTTCATGCTCTCCCATGAACCGGCCGGCGCCAGTATTTCCACCTGTCTTTTTTCCATATTCCTACAACCTTTCCTGAAAGAAAAAATGCCTCACGTATCCCCATGAGACATCCCCCTGTATCTGTCACAGCGTCCGGGCAAAAGCCCGTGCTGCCTTATCTGCGCCCGCCCCTGTGTGAATTGGCCTTCTTAGCTGCCTGCAAGGCCCTTTTTGCAAGCTCCTCATCGGAAATGCCTGCGGTCTGCGCGGTCTGTAATGTAGCTGCAGCTTCAGCTGCTCCGGTCTGCTCCGGTCTGCTGCCTGAACTGCTTTCCCTTTTGTCTGTCGTGTCCTGTTCCCGGGCAGCCTGTCCCTGTGCTTCCTGCTCCCGCATCCTGTCTTCCTGCGCCTGGATCCTGTTTTCCTGCGCCGGGATCCTGTCTTCCTGCGCCGGGTCCGGCATCTCTGTCCCCCCTGCATCCGCAGTCTTTGCTGCCTGGGTCACTGCTTCCACCGTCTCCACCAGTTCTGCCTCAGAGACAGTCTTAACATCTGATACCATTTTTACCTGAGAGAGTTCCCCTTCCTCCATGCTGCTCTTAAGGGCTTCGTACTCCTCCCTGACTTCCTTTAATTCCCCTTCCATCTGGGCTATGGTCCTGGTAAAGCGGTCCAGCTCCTTCTGCCGTTCCTCCAGATCCTTTAACACTGCCTCCAGCTTCATCTGGGTGCTTACCAGCTCATGCTTTAAGCTGTATGTTTCTTTCTCCATGTCATTCTTCTGGCGTTCCATGCCCTCGCCCCATTCCATGGCTTTGAAATAGTCATCGGCAATGTTCAGTTCCGTCATGACCATCTGATAATCCGCGTTCTGCTTTGTAAAACCGGGCAGTCTGCGCATCTGGGCGTTCTTGTCATTTACATAGCTGGCAGCCTTCTGAAGGTATGCCTCCTCCTCGATCCCGCCCAATGTATATATCTTTCCATCTATTAAAACCTGTGTATAATTCTTAGAATCCATTCTGCTCTCCTGTTTTTCGTGACACCGATCCGGTGCCGTATCATGTCTGACGACATTATACCATATCATATCCAAAGCCTCAAGACCGTGTATACAGCGTTTTTCTACATTTTAAGTCCCAGATGGTGATAGGCCGATTCCGTTGCCATGCGGCCTCTTGGAGTCCTGTTGATCAGGCCGTTCATGAGCAGGTACGGTTCGTACACTTCCTCCAGTGTGCCGGAATCCTCTCCCAGGGCGGCTGCCAGGGTATCCAATCCCACCGGACCGCCGGAAAATTTTTCAATGATCATCAGCAGGATATTCCTGTCATTCTGATCCAGCCCCAGCTTGTCCACATCCATGATATCCAGCGCAAAATCAGTTACTTCCTTTGTGATCACACCGTCATATTTGACCTGTGCAAAATCCCTGACCCGCTTTAAAAGACGGTTGGCCAGCCTGGGGGTACCCCGTGACCGTCTGGCTAACTCCAGGGCCCCCGACTCCTCGATCTCCACCCCCAGCACACGGGCTGAGTGAAGGATGATGGTGGTCAGCTCCCCGGGAGAATAAAACTCCAGCCTCTGCACTACACCAAACCGGTCCCGCAGCGGCGCTGTAAGAAGGCCGGCCCTGGTGGTGGCCCCCACCAGTGTAAAATGAGGCAGGTCCAAACGTATGGACCTGGCAGTGGAGTCCTTTCCCAGCATAATGTCAATGGCAAAATCCTCCATGGCCGGGTACAGCACTTCCTCCACCTGCCGGTTGAGGCGGTGGATCTCATCCACAAACAGCACATCCCCCTCCTGGAGATTGTTGAGGATGGCGGCCATCTCACCCGGCTTCTCAATGGCCGGCCCGCTGGTCACCTTCATATTGCTTCCCATCTCATTGGCAATGATCCCCGCAAGGGTGGTCTTGCCCAGCCCAGGAGGGCCGTAAAACAGCACATGGTCCAGGGCCTCATTCCGGTTCCTGGCCGCCTCTATATATACATTCAGGGTGGACTTAAGCTTTTCCTGCCCCACATAATCCTTAAGACACTGGGGGCGCAGGGTAACCTCCATGCGTTCTTCCTCCGCCGTCACTTCCGTTGTTATAATTCTGCGTTCCATACACACCTCAACCAATCATTATCATCCGCCCTTGCCCTCAGCGGCCAGGGGGACCTTTGTTTTCCCTTGCCTACTGCAGATTTGCTTACAGGAAAGACAGATGCTTTAAGGATGCCTTTAACACATCCTCGGATGTCATCCCATCCACGATCTCCACCTGTTTCACAGCCCTTGACGCCTCTGAGTTGGTATACCCCAGGGCCACCAAAGCCTGGACCGCCTCCTTAGCCGCTTCCGCCAGCCCGGCCATGGCGGCCGCACCGGAACCTGTCCCCAGATCCGTCCCTGAAGCCATGGACCCCAGCACATCCTCCATGGATATCTTGTCCTTCAGATCCAAGATCATCCTCTGGGCTGTCTTGGTCCCGATCCCCGGAGCCTTTGCCAGGGCTTTCACATCCTCGCTCACAATGGCAAGCCTCAGGTCATCCGGCCTGAGCACGGATAAGATGCCCAGGGCGCCCTTTGGCCCGATCCCGTTTACCCCCAGCAGCTGCCGGAACATGTCCCTGTCCTGGGGATGGAGAAAACCATACAACGTCATGGCGTCCTCCCTCACCTGAAAATATGTATAAACCGTCACTTCCTGCCCCAGCCCCGGCAGTTCCGGAAGCAGGGAAACAGGCACATGGACAGCCAGTCCCAGGCTGCCGGCCTCCACCACGATCACATCCTCTTCAATGCCCATAAGAGGCCCTTTTACGTATGAAATCATATCTTGTTCCCATTCTTTCTCTGTTTCATTTCCTGCCATTCATCATAACATACCCCTTATCCCAATGCAAGCGGGTCGAACAAATATTCTGTTTCGGCCACTTGCATCAGAAGGGATTATGGGTTAAACTACCTTCAGTATACAAGGAAAACTGACAAACCACAGATCACAAAGGAGTGATACCCATGATAACCATCAAGCATCCCGTTGACCTGCCTGATACATATCCCCTGGAGCGGATCGGCGCCCTCCGGGACCTGCTGTTTTTTGACATTGAGACCACTGGATTTTCCGGGGACACCTCACAGCTCTACCTGATCGGCTGTACCTACCATGACGGCTTTGGCTGGAAGCTGGTCCAGTGGTTTGCGGACACCAGGGAATCGGAAGCCCAGCTGCTAACCACATTTTTCACATTCATGGAACGGTTTAAGGTGCTGGTGCATTTTAACGGAGACGGGTTTGATATCCCATACCTGCTGAAATGCTGCAGACGGCTGGGCCTGGATTACAATTTTGACAATATTGCCAGCGTGGATATTTACAAAAAAATAAAGCCCTACCGCAAGCTTTTGGGCCTTGAGAATATGAAGCAGAAATCCATCGAGCAGTTCTTAGGCGTGTCCCGGGAGGACAAATACTCCGGCGGACAGCTCATTGAGGTGTACAGGGATTACCTGGTCACCCACGAATCCTTTCTGTATGACCTCCTGATCCTGCACAATGAGGATGACTTAAAGGGAATGCCCTCCATCCTTCCCATCCTCAATTATGCGGATATGATGGAAGCGCCCTTTGCCCTGGACTCACAGCAGCTCTACTGCGCGGACGGCATTACCGGTCCCTTTCTGAACCTGACCTGGAAAAGTCCCTATTCCATCCCGGTTCCCCTGGAATACGACACCGCCCCGGTGAGCCTGGAGCTCCACCGGGACGTGCTGACATGCAATATTGCCCTGTATCAGGGTGAACTGAAGTACTTTTATCCCAATTACAGGGATTACTACTACCTGCCCTTTGAGGACACGGCGGTCCACAAAAGCGTGGGCGAATACGTGGATAAGGATGCCAGGAAAAAGGCCACTGCCCGCACCTGTTATTCAAAGAAGTGCGGCCTGTTCCTGCCCCAGTTCGGCCCGCTGTGGTCCCCCTGCCTGAAGGAGGATTACAAAGCGCCCCTTGACTATGTGGCATATTCCCCGGACCTGCTCTCCGACTCAGATACAGCGGACTCATATGCCCGCCAGATACTGGACTACATAAGCCATAAGCGGGAAGCATAAGTTCCGTTCTCCAAAAGGCCTTGAGGGGAACAAACGCACCTTACCGTACCTGTGCGGTTTAGGAATGCTGCACAGGAGGCCTTCCATGTATCAGCTTTTCCAGAAGCATGGCTCCGGCTCCCACGGTAAGGGAGTTGGAAAAGCTCCCCAGGCGCTGGAAGGTCACATCCTGATTGCCGGTAAAGCCAAGGCGTGCCCGGGCTGTTTTGACCGCCGTATCATAATACAGTTCCGACTCCTTGACCATAAGCCCTGCCAGGATGACCTTGTCCGGGCAGATGATATTGATGTAATTGGCCAGGGCGATCCCCAGCATATGCGCCTTATCCGTAATGGCATTCACTGCGGGAATGTCATTGACACGGGCAGCAGCGCACACCTGCTGGATTGTTACATGGTCCACATCCCCCCCAATCATGGTGCTGTGGCCCCGTTTTACCTCTTTGGAAAACCCTTCCAGGACAGCGGGTATGGCCGCATAGCAGTTAAGGCACCCGTATTGTCCGCACTGGCATAGGGGGCCATCGTAGTTGATGACCATATGGCCAAAGGCATCCTCGAAAAACGGGGAGTTCCCTGTAATATGTCCATTCTGTATCACAGCGGACCGGATATTCATGGCACACAGCACATAGATGATGTTGCTGCTGTCCCGCGCCTTTCCGTGATTATATTCCAGCATGGCGGCTGCGTTGATCCCTTTTTCCGCATACAGTGTCAGGGGGATCTCCTCCTGCAACCGCTGCAGGATCGGGTAGCCGTCCCACTGCTCATTCATGTACTGTATAATGGGCTTATAGAGCACACCCTGCTCATTCTTGATGGCGCCGAACACGCTGACCCCCATCCCCAGGAAGCGGTTCTCATCCGCCCCCAGAAAAGCAAGCTGATTCCGGTAGACCTGTCCAATGCGGGCGATTATTTCATCCGGCGTATCCTTGGCTCCTATGGAAATGCTGTCGATCTTCAGCACATGGAGCGCCATGTCCACCACTGCGACCTCACAGTAGATGGTGGATATATTGACACAACAGATCAGATAGCTTTGGCTGTTGATGGAATAAAGGACGGGTTTTCTCCCTCCGGAAGAATCCGCCACACCGCTTTCCAGGACCAGCCCCTTTTCACACAGCTCAGTCATATAGCGGTTAACGGTGGAGATTCCCTTGCCCATACAGCGGCAGATATCCGCCTTGGTGGCAGGATTGTTGCGCAGTACATAAGAAAAAGCATCCAATGCCCCCTCTGAGAGCTGTAATGAATCCCACTGCATAACATATTCCCCCATTTCGTTAACTTTCTTTTTCTGCAACCCAACTTGATCATTGTCATCATTATATCGGACTTCAAAGGATTTTGTCAACGGATGGATAGGGAGGAAAAGAGGACGATTCACTTCTTCTCCAGATCAGGAATCGGTGAAAACAGGGATGGATGGAATGTTTTCAGAAATGCTTCCTGACCGCCAAACCGGTCTAACAGCGCCCTCTGGGCAATCCGTGCATCCTCTTCCGCCTTTTCAGGGTCCACCAGGGTGCGAAGTTCCTTCTCCATTCTTCTTATCACTTCACAATACTCCGGGTCCCCGGCCAGATCCCTGCATTCCTCCGGGTCCTCCTTCAGGTCAAAGAGCTGGGGTCGTTCCCCCACATAGTGGATATATTTAAAGGGTCCCCTGCGCAGCATAAACTCCCCGGTATAGATGCCAAAGCCCAGATATTCGGAATACACCGCCCGCTCCGGCTCCTCCTTTCCCCCTGCAAACGCAAGAAGGGAACGGCCGGGCAGTCTCCTGTCCTCCTCACACATCACACCTCCCAGACACTCAATGGCAGTGGGGTAAATATCCACCAGGGATACCCCTGTGGCGTTCCGCTTCCCTTTCCGGATGCCGGGCCCGCTAAAGATCATGGGAATGGAAACGCTTCCCTCGTACATGGTGGACTTAAAGAACAGCCCATGCTCCCCCATGGTATCGCCATGGTCCGTGCAGTACAGGACGCGGGTGTTTTTATCCAGCCCCGTCTCCTTCAGCGCCTTAAGGACCACGCCCACCTGGGCATCCAGGAACGAACAAAGCCCATAATAGATGCGGATGGCATTGCGTTTCACGGAATCAGGAAGATCCTCCTGGCAGCAGTAACGGCGGTAATCATCCACCACCGGATGATGGGGCCATTCTTCCCGGTTAAACTGCACGGGAAGCGGAAGGGCCTCGGGGTCAGGGTAAAGATCCACATATTCCTGCGGCACGACCAGCGGAAAATGGGGAGCCACAAAACCGGCCATCAGCGCAAAGGGGCTTTTGGAGACACTGCCCTCTGTTCTTAAAAATTCAGCCGCCCGCCTGGCCACCTCCCTGTCATACCTGGTGTAATCAGATTCCCCGGCCCTGGCCTCCTCCAGGGCTTTGCAAAACTGGGGCCTGGTGATCTGTCTGTCACGGATTTCCCCGTACACATCCCCAATCCCGTCCTTAATATGAAGAGGAATGCGCTGGTCCGGGAAACCGGTCTCCGGCATGTCCCCCTTAAAATGCAGCTTTCCAATGGTGGTCACTGAAAATCCCTGTTCTGTCAGACGGCTGCCCCAGCTTTTGACCTTTCCGTCATAAGCATAGGCATTGTCCCAGTAGCCGTGGCGGGACCCGTAATCCCCAATGGCCATGGATGCCCGGGAGGGCACGCATACGGGACAGTTTGCATACGCGGCGTCAAAGCAGACCCCATCGGCCGCCAGCGCATCCAGACAGGGGGTTTTGACTGCCGGATTGCCATAGCAGCCCAGCATATGTTTGCTGTGCTGGTCGCTGAATAAAATTAAAAGATTGGTTGCTTCAGTCATTGTTCCACTACTCCATTCATGAATTTATTTTCGTCTTCTGCCGGGTGCGGATCGTGCGCACGATCTGAATAATGAGCAGTAAAATAGTGAGCACAAGTACTGTTCCGGAGATCGGACGGGTAAAAAAGTTAAAAAATGTTCCATAGCTGGACATCATGCCCCTGCGGAAATTAAGTTCAATAATGGGGCCCAGTACAAATCCCAGCACAATGGGTGCAGGAGGGAACTCAAACCAGCTCAGCCCATATCCCACAATGGCAAAAAACAGAATGGACCATACGTCAAAGATGCGGTTGTTCATGGCAAATGCCCCAATGCTGGCCAGGACCATCACAACTGGAAGCAATATGTTCTTTGGAATGGAAAGCAGTTTCAGGAATACAGGCAGGCCGTAGATCTGGATCAGGAGCATCATGATGTTTGCCACGATCAGGATCGCAAACATTGCATAGATCACATCGGAATACGTGTCAAAAAGCAGCGGACCCGGCGTGATGCCCTTGAGCATAAAGGCGGCCAGCAGCATGGTGGTGCCTGCGTCCCCGGGGATTCCCATGGTCAGAAGGGGGATCAGCGCTCCTCCGGACACCGCGTTGTTGGCAGTCTCCGATGCGATCAGACCGTCAATACAGCCCGTCCCATAGCGCTCCGGATGCTTGGACATTTTCTTGGATACGGAATAAGCGATCAGGTTGGAAATGGCTGCCCCCAGACCTGGAAGGATCCCGATCCCCACTCCCAGCAGGGAGGACACGGTAAAATTCTTAAACTGTTCCCTAAACTCCTTCCATGTGACTCCCAGCCCCTTTGACTTATAATTCAGGGGCTTCATGTCTCCCTGGTCGGAGGCTGCAGCCACCTTCAGCACTTCGGCCACTGCATAGATGCCGATCATCAGGGGAAGCAGCTTCAGGCCGCCGTCCAGGCTGGTCAGCCCAAAGGTGTATCGCCGCACCGTGTCCACGGGAGCCATTCCTATGGTGGTGAACATGACTCCGATAAGTGCGCTGACCAATCCCTTTACAATGGATTTGCCTGAAAGGCTGGAGATCAAAAGCAGGGACAAAACCGCAATGGAGAAATATTCCTCATAACTGAATTTAAGCGCCCACTTGGCCAGTATGGGAGAGATCAAAAACAGCGCCGCCAGGCTGACCATGCCTCCAAGGAACGAATACAGGGTGCCCACGCGGATAGCCCGGCCTCCCTCTCCCCGAAGTGCCATGGGATGACCGTCAAAGGTGGTGGCCACAGAGGCCGGCGTACCAGGTATATTAATGAGGATGGCCGTGATCAGGCCCCCGGAAATGCTGCCTATGTAAATCCCCAAAAGCAGGGACATGCCATTGACGATCCCCATGCTATAGGTAAGGGGCAGTGCCAGGGCAATTCCCATGGAGGATGTCATACCCGGGCTGGCTCCGAAAAAGATGCCCAGAAATGTGCCCAAAAGTCCAAGGAGCAGGCACAGCGGATTCATAATCTGCGAAAAACCTATGATATAATTTGCCATAATCTCCTCCCTCTCAGAACCAGCTTGCCTTGGGCAGCATCAGTGAAAATCCTTTGTAAAACAGATAGTAAATCCCTGCTGAGAGCACAGCGGACAGGACCAGATAAAATACAATATCCTTTGCCTTCAGCTTTCGTCCGGCGATCAGCAGCATCTGGCTGAACAGATAAAGAAAGGCCGCAAATGCAAAACCAATCTTATCCAGCAGCCAGCAGAACACGGCAAAGCTGACCAGGACCAGAAGCGTTTTTACAGCCGGTGCAAGCACATGCTTTTCGCGGTCCCGCCCCATCACCCGGTCAGCCATTTCCTCCGCATCCACACTGTCTGTTTCCGGCCGCGGCTGCCGAAGATGCATCACGGCTGATACCGCCAGGGACATTGACAGTCCCATGAGGACGACACCGCAGATCTGAGGAAACATCCGTGAACCCACGATCTGGTCAATATAGGTAAGCTTGATGGAAAACGACATTAAAAAATAAATCAGCCCCACCGCAAACAGCACGGCTCCCATGATAATATCTTTGTATTTCTTCATTTTTCCCTCCCAGTGAGACTCCAAAGGACCGCAAAACGCCCAGGCGCGCTCAAAAGCGATCCCCCCGTCTTCTGTGATACGATGTCAATACTGTTATTTGCTGTAGTGTTCCTCCAGAAGGTCCTGATATTCCACCAGGCGGGTTTTACAATTTTCAAAGTAGGCAGGCATATCGGCAGGAGCAATATAATCCACTCCATACATCACGTCCGCGGCTTCCTTTTGGAAATCAGGATCCTGGCAGATCTGCTCCAGTGCGGAGGAGAACTTTTCAATAATGGCCGGATCCGTATCCTTTGGAAAGAAACAGCCGAAAAACTTGTCAACCACAAAATCCACCCCTTCTTCCTTCATGGTGGGCACGTCCGGATAATCGGGATTATGTTCCTGGTTAAAAAAGGCCAGAATGTGGAAATCCCCGGAAGCCACATAATCCTTTGCAAGCCCCACGGGCGCTTTCATAAAATCAATGTGGTCCCCCATCATGGATGCGATCTGGTCCGATACCGCTCCCGCGTCCACCAGCTGGAAGGAAACGCCGAAATTATCTTCCATCATGGCAATAATGGCAGTGTCATTGGTGGCAAGCTCTGTTCCGAACTTGATGGTGCCCGGGCTGGCCTTTGCAGCATCCACCAGTTCCGGGACTGAGGCATACTTTTTGCTCAGCAGACAGGTGGTATAGACCTGGAAGGGAATACCCGCACACGCAAAAGCATCGTAATCAAAGTCCGTTGTTCCTGCGATCTTATTGGTGAGGATGGCTTCGTGGGCTACCAGGAATGTGTAGCCGTCCGCCTTTGCATTCTTTACGTCATTGGCCGCTATGCTCCCTGCACCTCCTGTTGTGTTTGTCACAACAAAGGACTGCCCCATATACTTTTCCATATACTTTCCGATCAGGCGGGCCGCCGTGTCAATGCCTCCTCCGGCATTGGCTCCCACAATGATCTGGACCGGTCCCTCAGGCCAGGCAATGTCCTGGGAATCAGCCTCCTTGGCTGCAGAAACCGTGGATGATGCAGGAGCGGCAGAAGCCCCTGTTGTGCCGGAATCAGCAGAGCCGCATGCGGTGAGGCCTCCAATCATCATGCTGAGTGCAAGTGTAAGACATACCATACGTTTTTTCATCGATTATTCTTCCTCCTTTTTCTCTTGGTGGTAAAAAGTAATGTGCGAATTTTCCTATTTTTTAAAATCAGGTCATACGCCCATCCACATAATTGAGATGTTTTTATTATAGCAAGCAGAACTTTTTGTGTAAATAGTATAAAGTATACAAATTTAATCCATATTTTATGGCATAATGTCGGATCTGGCAGAGGGATTTTTAGTTTCTTATTGCCGCAAGGGCAATAAGTTTCATTTTTTTGTTATTCCCAACAGTTCCCCTAATCTTTTTTCTGTGGTAAAAACGCAGTAAAATACCCTGGCGGAACTCCCACTCTGCCAGGGTACGCTGTCATATCCTATTCTTTCCCTCTCTTTTGAGCCTCCATCCATCCTCAGACCGGTACACTCCTATTGTCTGGTGCTGAAATCCCGGCAGATGTATGGGATCACATCGCCGGATCGTAGGCAAAAAAGGGAACCCCATAGGAGTTCCCTTTTTCTTATATCATTACCCTTCTATCATTTTCTCCTCAGCGCCGCCCTGTAGGTCTCCCCCATCGTGCTGCCGGAATATGCCGCATACATCTGTGTGGTGGTGGAATCAGAATGGCCCAGCATTGCCTGTACCGCGCGGATATCCGCTCCCCCGCGGATCAGATGGGCCGCAAAGGAATGGCGCAATGTGTGGGGGGTGATGTCTGCCTCTATTCCGGCCTTCTCCCCATAGTACTTGATGATCTTCCAAAAGCCCTGCCTGCTCATGGCCTTTCCGCTGCAGTTGGTAAAGAGCCACTCGGATTCATTTCCCTTTAAAAGTTCCTTCCTTCCCCGCTCCAGATACACTGCCATGGCCTGCTTGGCATTCTTTCCAAAGGGCACCATGCGCTCCTTCTGCCCGTCCCGGCAGGTGATATAGCCCACCTGCATGTTCAGGTCCTTAAGCCCCAGTCCGATGAGTTCAGATACCCTGATCCCGGTGGCGTACAACAGCTCCAGCATGGCCTTATCACGTATCTCCTTGGCCGATGCGGTCCCCGGCTGTTCCAGTAATGCATTGACCTCGTTGACACTCAGGATCACCGGCGTCTTTTTCTCAATCTTAGGAGCCTTTAAAAGTTCTGCCGGGTCCCGGCGGATCATACCTTCCCTGAACAGATAACTGAAAAAAGCCTTGATAGAGGCCAGTTCCCTTGATATGGTCGTGGTGGCCTTGCCCTCTTTTTCCAAAAAAAGGATATAAGAATTCAGGCTGGTCCTGGTCACCTTGGCAACCTCTGTTATCCCCTTATCCTCCAAGTACGCGGCCAGCTGCATCAGGTCCCGCTGATAGGATATTTCTGTATTCCTGGAAGTTTTCCTCACATCCCGAAGGTAGTTCACAAAACTCTTTATCTCAGATGTCATCTCTTTTTATTACCCCTGCCCATTTCTCACAAAAATCTCTTAAAAACCGTTTGCTGACTATCATTATAGCCACATTTTCCTATAAAATCAAACACATTTTTCCCACTTAAGCCCTCATTTTACGTTACTTAACATAAAACATACTACATGTTGGAAGGGGGCATTTTGGCGTGACAACATGTTGTAAAATCCCCAAAAAACTTTTTTCCTCAACAAGTGGTCCAGGGGCCTAAAATCCCCTGTTTTTCAGCTCTTCCACCAATTTCACATAGAACTCCACCACATCAAATCCCCTGTAATCCTCACGCTTCAGATCGATCATATCGCCATGGGAAATGCCCCTGTGCTTTTGGTTGGTGACAATCCCCCTGAAATCCCCCCACATGGCCGACTCCGGGGTCACCAGGCCGTCATTGGCCCCGTCCACTGCCTGGATGAGCAGATAGGGGAACCACAAAAGCGGGTCGCTGAGGAAATCCTTCATCAGTGAAGTATAGCTCTGATAATAGATACCGGGCATATCCGGTACATCCTCATTAAACACACGGCTGGACTCCGTGCTAAACTGGTGGGTAGCCGTGTAGAAATCGGGATGGGAGTCCCCGAACCGGCCGAACCAGTAATCAAACCCCCTGGCTATGGTCCTGTACAGGCCCTCCGGAAGCCTGCATGCATAATCCACAAAGCGGCATCCCCTGTGAGGCGTATTGATGGTGGTCAGGGACGCCACCATAGGCGCTGCCCCCAGCTTTGAGATGGCGAACCGGGAATCCAGCCCGCCCTTTGAATGAGCAATGATATTGACCTTGCCGCAGCCTGTCTCCTCCACGATCTGCTCTATCTTTTTTCGGATATCCCCTGCATTCCAGGCCACTGTGGCAAACGCCTCCTGGTTGCCGTAGTACACCGATGCCCCATACCTTGCAAGTTCCCTTGGGATCCTTCCCCAGTAATTGAAATACCTGAGATCCCTGAATCCAACTCCATGGACCAGAAGAAGGGGGTATTTTGTGCTGCACAGATCCGATTCCGCCCTCACCCGGCGGACCGACTCCTTATAGCACTCAAAATCATATTCCTCATGAACCAGCCTCATGGCGTGGAGCAGCACCAGCAGGTTTACCGCCGGTATCCACATGGCCAGCAGCATAAGGATTCTGGTCCTGAGCCTCAGGCGTTTGGAGGTGAGGAACATGCGCAGTATACCGTTCCAGAGAAGGATAAATAGCATCACGACCGCGTAAATGCCGTTAATCCACAGGACCCGGCTGTCCCCCAGTCTGTCCATAAGCCCAGGGTACAATTTTAAAAAGATCACAGACTGGGCGCAGAAACCGTAGAGAGCAGCATAGCACAGGCTTCTGCCCCCCTCCATGACCGTAATGCGCCAGGATGCAAAGACGTCCTTTTTCCTGGGCAGTATCTGATAGGCCATCCAGATCACCCAGGAAATTCCCGGGATAACGATCAGCGCCGCGTTTCTGGGCAGGCCGCCCATTTCCTCTGTGCCCGGCCACACTCCCTTATACCATGCATAGGCAGACAGGGGAATATTCACGGCAAAGGGAATATAAAACGCAAGAAACAGACGTTTCAGATATGCATGTCCAAATTTTCCACCCTTCATATGTATTTCCTCTCAGTTCCTCCTTTAAACCAGTAAAAGCAAGGTCCCCGCAATCATCAGCGCCAGGCCTGCAGCGGACTTCACAGTCAGCTTTTCTCCCAGGAACAGCCGCGAGAACAAGATGGTGACCACAATGCTCAGCTTATCAATGGGCACCACAATGCTGGCCGGCCCCAGCTGCAGGGCCCTGTAATAGCACAGCCATGAGCCCCCGGTAGCAAACCCCGAAAGAATCAGGAAAAGCCAGCTTCTTCCCCGGATCCGTTTCAGTTCACGCTGTTTCCCCTTAAAAAATACGATCATCCATGCCATGACTAAAACCACGCAGGTGCGGATCGCAGTCCCCAGGTTGGACTCCACTCCCTGGATCCCGATTTTTCCTAATATAGCTGTCAGGCTTGCAAATACAGCTGACATGAGGGCTGCCGCCATCCAGCCCTTTCCTCCCCGTCCCTCAGTAACCCCGGGAGTCCGCCGGATCATAAGCATGGTTCCCGTGCCCATTAACACCATGCAGAAAAGCTTCATGGCCCCCAGTCCCTCACCTAAGATCACAGCTGCCAGGATCATGGTGATGATGGTACTGGACTTATCAATGGGTGCCACCTTATTCACATCCCCCAGGTACAGGGCCTGAAAATAGAGCAGCCAGGACGCCCCTGTGGCAAGGCCGGAAAGCACCAGGAACAAACATGTCCTGGCACTGATCAAACCTATGGTTCCAATGGATCCTGTAAGAAACACCATGATCCATGAAAATAATAATACAACCCCGGTCCGGATCGCCGTAGCCACATCCGAATCCGTGTCCCTGACCCCGATTTTTGATAAAACCGCCGTAAGGCCGGCAAATAAAGTTGATCCAAAAGCAAATAAAAGCATTTTATAATAGTCCTGTCAGTAAAGGCGATATGTACACTTCCAGAAATGCCCCCGCACCGGCTATGGCGATCAAAAGCATTCCAGGCAGGATATGCAGTTTTTTCTGAAACTGTCCGGACCATCCGGAAAGCACATACCAGATCATAAGGTAGACCAGTCCATGGGGAAGCACGGCAAAAAGGAAGGCTGCAATTCCCAAAATTCCCTTTTGCATGGTGAGCACGGACATCACAACGGCCAGGGACATGCCCGCGTAAAAGGTGAGAAAGCCAAACAGCATCTGGCTGCACACCGTAAGCCCTGCCAGCCACCCTGCCCCTGTCTCAAAGGCCCTCTGCTTCCACACTCCCAGAAACTCCTTTAAGCCGTATTCTCCCCCTATACCAGCCGCTCCGGCCGCCCCAAGGATGCTTCCCTGAACCACCGGCCCGCCAAATGCCAGAGTTGCCGCCGTCCCGCCAAAAATCCCCAGGACAAAGCAGAACAGAAGCCAGTCCTGGTATGTAAGTGTTGCAAGACTCAGTCTCAACCGTCTCATCCCCACAGCATACATCCTCCCTTCCGGAGTGTGTTTTCTTTCATGTTCAAATTAATGTATGCGGGTAAATGGGACAATATGCCATGTCCTCTTACACCATGTCGTCCTTCTTATCCACGGAGCGGTACTTTCTGGCATAGGCCATGACAGCGGCTATGGTTTTCCCGTCCGTAATCTTTCCTGTATAGATCATTTCCTCCAGCTCCTCCAGTTCACAGGGAACCACATTGATCACCTCATCCTCGTCCAGGTGCTGATGGGATGGGATCAGGTTGTGGGCCACAAAAATATCAATGGCCTCATCGCAGAATGCCACCGTGGTGGCAAGGCTCATAAGATACTCCAGCTTTTCTTTGGACTCCACCCTAAATCCTGTCTCCTCCTCCAGCTCCCTGAAGGCGCACTCCACCTTTGGCTCATCCGGGGCATCCAGCTTTCCCGCTGGTATCTCCAGGGTAAAGCGGTTCAGCGCATTCCTGTACTGGCGCACCATCAGTATCTTTCCGTCATCTGCAACAGGCAGCACTGCGGCAGCGCCGTCATGGTGGATGAAATCCCACTTTGCCTCATGGCCATTGGCAAGGACCGTATCCTCATACATTTTCAGGATATTGCCCTCATATTTCAGTTCCCTGCCCAGGCGCACCACCGGCATTCCCTCATTTTCAACTTTGCGTTCCATCTTTCTTAACCCTTTCCTGATTCTTATTTGTCCATACTGTTTTAAATCCTATTTCATCCTCTGGGTCTTGTCATAGCAGGCATCCGCCGCCTTGATCACAGAACTTCTGAACCCATGTTCCTCCAGGGCGGAAACCCCAGCAATGGTGGTGCCTCCCGGTGAACACACCTCATCCTTTAACTGGCCTGGATGCCTTCCTGTTTCCAGCACCATCTTTGCGCTTCCCATCACGGTCTGTGCAGCCATGGCATAGGCGGTCTTTCTGGGAAGCCCGTACTTTACTCCGCTGTCGGCCAGGGCTTCGATAAACATATACACAAACGCAGGGGAACTTCCGCTGACACAGCCCACCGCGTCCATCAGCCGTTCCTCCACCAGCTCCATGCGGCCGCAGGAAGAAAAGATAAGCCCGATCTCCCGCTTCTCCTCCTCATCATAGGCGGCTGCCTCATATGCCACCCCTGTCATCCCCTCGCCCAGCATGGCGGGAGTGTTGGGCATGGCCCGGACCACCCTCACGCCGCCTCCCAGCCTGGTCCTGATATTTTCTATGGAAATCCCGGGAGCCAGAGAAATGATCACCTGCTCCGGTCCCACCACATCCCTGATCTCCTCAAATACAATGTCAAAATACTGGGGTTTCACGGCCAGGATCAGGTATTTTACCTGCCCGGCACACTCCCGGTTGGATGAGGCATGCTTTACCTTTGTCTCAGCCGTAACCTTCTCCATCTTTTCCCTGTGTGCGGCTGTAAAAATCATATCCCCGGGCTGATATACCTTGAGAAGCCCGTTTAAAATGGCGCTTCCCATATTTCCCATTCCAATAAAGCCGATCTTAGCCATAATCCTTTTCTCCTTTTCCTTATTGTGTACTCTAGGAGACTCCGAGAGTACACTATTTTTCCCGTACCAGCACCCTCTGATGCCGCTTAACGAAAAATGATAGATACCTGTACGAAACTGCCAAAAAGCCCCGGCAGGCCGCATGTTTGCGGCCCGCCAGGGACATTAAGTATTTATCCGTCAATCAACACATTTCAGTATATCACAAAAATCAAAGGTAGCAAAGTAATCTTCGGGAGTTTCCGCACGGCGGATCATTTCCACGGAACCGTCCTCTTTTAGCAGCAGCTCGGCCGACTTTAATTTGCCGTTGTAATTATACCCCATGGCAAATCCATGGGCGCCCGCGTCATGGATAAACAGCAGGTCGCCCTTCTCAATCTCCGGAAGGCTGCGGTCAATGGCAAACTTGTCATTATTCTCACACAGGGATCCCACCACATCATACACGCGGTCACAGGGAGCTTCCTCTTTGCCCATGACCGTAATATGGTGATATGCACCATACATGGCAGGCCGCATAAGATTGACCGCGCAGGCGTCCACGCCCACGTACTCCTTGTGGGTATGTTTTTCGTGTATGGCCTTGGTGACCAGAGCGCCGTACGGACCCATCATAAAGCGTCCCAGCTCCGTGCACACTGCCACATCATCCATGCCTGCCTGTACCAGCACCTCCTCATAGACCTTCCTCACCCCGTCACCAATGGCCAGGATGTCGTTGGGCTCCTGGTCCGGACGGTAAGGAATGCCGATGCCTCCGGAAAGGTTTATAAATGATACATGCGCCCCTGTCTCCTCTTTCAGATCCACTGCCAGCTCAAAGAGGATCTTTGCCAGCATGGGGTAATACTCATTGGTCACCGTATTGCTGGCCAAAAAGGCATGAATGCCGAAATGCTTTGCCCCCTTTGCCTTAAGGGTCTTAAATGCCTGGAACATCTGATCCCTGGTCATTCCGTACTTGGAATCCCCGGGATTGTCCATAATGTCATTGCTCACCTTAAAGACCCCGCCCGGATTGTAGCGGCAGCTGATGGTTTCCGGTATATATCCCAAGGTCTGCTCCAGGCATTCAATATGGGTGATATCGTCCAGGTTTATGATGGCTCCCATCTTCTGAGCATAGGCAAACTCCTCAGGAGGCGTATCATTGGATGAAAACATGATATCATGGCCTGTAAACCCGCAGGCCTTTGACATCATAAGTTCGGTCATGGACGAGCAGTCCGTGCCGCATCCCATGTCCTTTAAAATATTCAGTAAAAATGGATTGGGGGTTGCCTTTACGGCAAAGTACTCCTTATATCCCTTGTTCCATGAAAATGCCTGTTTTAATTTAGCCGCGTTCTCCCTGATTCCCTTTTCATCATAAAGATAGAAGGGGGTTGGGTATGTTTTTTCAATCTCTCTCAGCTGTTCAAGTGTTGCAAATGGTCTCTTATCCACTACTCTAACTCCTTTCTCTTAAAGAACAGTAAAACGCAAAAAGTCTGTCAGGAAGCACAATAATCCTTGCGCATTATTGTACCCCCAGTCAGACTCCTTTGTCCAGTATTATTTGATTACTCGATATTAATAACTCTCATAATATTGGTCTGTGTGGCTGCCTCATGCCTTCTTGCGTATGTCACCACACCTGCGGTGATGACCGCCAGTTCCCCAACCGTCACAAAACCTCTGTTTTTAAGCTCTTCCACGGAGCTCTCGATCAGTTCGTCCGTTGACTCCGCCCGGCGTGACCATACCGGGACAACGCCCCACTGCAGCTGCATCTGGCGCACGGTTGCCATGCTTGGAGACATGCCGATGATCCTTGCCCCGGGTCTCCATTTGGAAAGCATCTGAGTGGTAAATCCTGTAATGCTGGGAGCAATGATCACATCCGCTTCCAGGTCATGGGCAGTGGACACAGAGGCAAAGCACACGGCATTGGAAACATTCTTCATGTTCTGCTCTGTGACCTTTCTCTGGCGGTATCCCGCATAGTCCAGATGGGACTCTGTCTCCTGGGTGATGGAAACCATCATCTTCAGCGCCTCGATGGGATACCTGCCCATGGCTGTCTCTCCGGAGAGCATTACCGCATCGGTGCCGTCATATACCGCATTGGCCACATCCGTCACCTCAGCCCTGGTAGGCCTTGGATTGCGGATCATGGAGTCCAGCATCTGGGTGGCGGTGATAACGATCTTACATGCCTCATTGCACTTGCGGATGATCTTCTTCTGGATATGGGGTACCTTCTCAGCCGGGATCTCCACGCCCATATCGCCTCGGGCCACCATGATACCGTCAGCCGCCTCAATAATGGCGTCCAGGTTCTCGATCCCCTCCGCGTTCTCAATCTTCGCAATAACCTTCATGCTGGAACCCTGTTCCTCCAGCATTTCCTTAATCTCCCGGATACAATCCGCGGTACGGACAAAGGAAGCCGCAATAAAGTCAAAGCCATGCTTGATGCCAAAGCGGATATCCTCCTTATCCTTGTCTGTCAGGGCCGGAAGCTTGATCTTTACATTGGGCACATTCACGCCCTTCTTCTCTCCCAGCTCTCCGCCGTTGACAACCGTACAGATGATGTCGGTGTCCTTAACCTCCACCACGTCCATCTCAATCAGGCCATCGTCAATCAGGATCTTGTTGCCGGGAGCCACATCGGAATTAAGCCCGCTGTAGTTGATGTAACCGATGGTATCATCTCCCGTCACTTCACGGGTGGTCAGGGTATAGGTCTGGCCTTCCTTCAGCGTTACCTTTTTTCCGTCCTTCAGCTGGCCGGTGCGGATCTCCGGTCCTTTTGTATCCAAAAGCGCTGCAACCGGAATATCCAGCTCCTTGCGCACATCCTTTAACAGCTCCAGGCGTCCCTGATGCTCCTCATAATCCCCGTGGGAAAAGTTAAAACGCGCCACATCCATGCCGTTTTTTGCAAGTTCCATCATTATGTTCTTGTCGCTGGTATTGGGGCCCATGGTACAGATAATCTTGGTTTTCTTCATTGTCAGTCCTCCATAAACTTCGTACAGTGTGATATTTGGTTCGTGATACCTTGTTCGTGATATTTGGTTCGTGATATTTAATGCATCCTATTTGAAAGATGGTGAAAATACCGGAATAGATAGTGGGGTATAACGGAGGTCCACAGTGGGTGCCTGTGGTCCGTTAGCTGGGGGGATCCGATTTTTTCACGTGCTGATGTGTATATAAATGATCCATGCAGTACTCATAGCTGCCTTCACATTTTGAACAATAGCGGAACTCCATGCCCGGGCTGTCCTTGTCCGTACGTCCGCATACCGCGCACTTATGACCTGTCTTGGCAGCTGTCATGGGCTTGATCTTTTTCTGGAACTCTTTCTGGCGTTTCTTCTGCTTATAGCTTGTTTCACCTGCCACCACCATCCATCCAAAGAAGATGAACATGTGCAGGATACATACAAAGATCTCCACCTTTGTGAAAATGCCGCCCTTGTAAAAATCGTACACATAGATCACGGCCTCTGCCACGGCGATCCATTTGGCCTTCAGGGGCAGGACCATCATCAGAAGGATCTGGGACTCCGGGAACATAAGGGCAAACACAAAGAAGAAGGAGTATACCAGGTGGATGGGTGTGAGCATCAGCGGGAAACCAGAAAGCAGGTACACCACCAGGGAGGCGATCACGTTCAGCAGCACGCCCAGTATGATATAGCAGTTAAAACGGAACTTTCCCCACACCTGCTCTACGATCATGCCGAAGGTACGGATACAGTAAAGGGCCAGGGCATTAAACAGGATAAATCCCATGGTACTGCCCCCGGTAAATGCAGGTGGGAACACAAGAAATGTAAAAATTCTCCATATTTGTCCCTGCATAATGGCCGCAGGGTTCAGCGTCAGGTAATTAAACAGAAACTGCGGTGCAATCAGGTACAGCACAATACCCAGCGCCTGGAGCGCGCACACATAGTTGATGATGCCTCCAATGGCATACCTGCTTAATTTCTGTTCAAGCTTCTTTAGAAATTTCATTAACGACTCCTTCTTTATGATATCAGAACAAATCCTTCTTATTAAAAATATAAGCTACCAGCAGTGACAGAGCCAGGGCAAATCCCAGGACAATGACGAATCCGTATGGATGGGTCGCAAAGGGCATGCCTCTGGAATTGACATTCATACCGTAGAAGCTGGCCACCATGGTGGGGATGGACATGACAATGGTCACGGTTGCCAGAAACTTCATCACAATATTCAGGTTGTTGGAAATAACAGAGGCAAACGCATCCATGGTTCCGCTGAGGATACCGCTATAGATATTGGCCATCTCAATGGCCTGTTTGTTTTCCACGATAACGTCTTCCAGCAGATCCGTGTCCTCAGGATACTTCTTGATCTTCTCAGTTCTGAGAAGTTTTTCCAGCACCACCTCATTGGAACGCAGGGAGGTGGTAAAATATACCAGGGACTTCTCCAGCTCCAAAAGCTCGATCAGCTCCTCGTTCTTCTGGGACTGGTGGAGCTTGCGCTCTATGACCTCACTCTTTTTGTCTATGATCCGGAGGTACTGCAGGTATTGGGTAGCGTTTTTATAAAGGATCTGCAGGATAAACCTGGTCTTCATAAAGGTGTGGAAATCCCTCACCCTTCCGTCCATAAATGACGTGAGCACCGGTGTCTCCTCCAGGCAGACAGTAATCAGCACCTCGTTGGTGGTAATAATAGCCAAAGGAATGGTCACAAACCAGTCCTTGCCGCTGCGCTCCTCAATGGACGGGATATCCACCAGAACCAGGGTGTAATCATCCTCCACCTCAATACGCGAGCGTTCCTCCTCATCCAGAGGCGCCTTTAAGTGGTCCGGGTCAATCTGATATGCATCCGCAATGTCAATGATCTCAGAGGCTGTAGGGTTTGTTAACGCAATCCAGCAGCCAGGCTGCATCTCTTCTTTTTCGTGCATAGCACCGTCTTCGGTCTTAAAAATCCGTATCATGCGAACTCTCCCCCATTTTGAAATTATACGTTCTCATTATAGTGACTGCCCCGCGGTTTGTCAAATAAAATAGCCTGCCATTTTTTATAAACAAAATAATTTTACTAGAATCATGCACAATTTTTGCCATTTCTTCACGATTTTTTAACGCCTGTCCCCAATTGTATTCCTTCCTAATTTATGCTAAACTCTATGGTGAGTATTCGCAGCCTCGTCTGCGGATTGTTGCATAAATCACAGTTTTTTCCATAAAACTGTAATATGATGAACGCAAAACAACTTCACGGTCCTCTGGGCTGTAAGTCACAAAGGAGGTTAGGGTAAAACCCCACGTATATGAGCTTACATACAACTACCCTTACACTTGGAATCGACATTGGTTCCACAACCGTTAAAATAGCATTACTGGATCAGAACTACCATATAGTATTCTCCGATTATGAGCGCCATTATGCCAATATACAGGAAACTCTGGCAGAACTTCTGAAAAAAGCATGCAGGGTAACCGGCCCCACGGACGTTGTCCCCGTCATTACCGGCTCCGGCGGCCTTACGCTGTCATCCCATCTGGATGTTCCCTTTGTCCAGGAAGTGGTGGCTGTGGCCTCCGCCCTTCAGGACTACGCGCCTCACACGGACGTAGCCATTGAGCTTGGCGGGGAAGATGCAAAAATTATATATTTTACCAATGGGATCGACCAGCGGATGAACGGAATCTGTGCAGGAGGCACCGGTTCTTTTATTGACCAGATGGCATCCCTGCTCCAGACAGACGCCGCGGGCCTGGATCAATACGCCAAGCACTACAAGGCCATCTATCCAATTGCGGCCCGGTGCGGCGTATTTGCCAAATCCGATATACAGCCCCTGATCAATGAGGGGGCCACCAGGGAGGACCTGGCGGCTTCCATTTTCCAGGCAGTGGTAAACCAGACCATCAGCGGTCTGGCCTGCGGCAAACCCATCAGGGGGAACGTAGCCTTTTTAGGAGGCCCGCTCCACTTCCTTCCCCAGCTGAGGGAAAGTTTTATCCGCACCCTGCGCCTGACCCCGGAGCAGATCATCGCACCGGACCACTCCCATCTGTTTGCGGCAGTGGGAGCTGCCATGAACCCTCAGGAAGATCAGGTCCCTGTGGCCCTTGATACCATCATCCAACGCCTGTCCTCAGGCATCCAGATGGATATTGAGGTAAAGCGCATGGAGCCCCTGTTTAAGGATCAGGCCGACTATGAAGAATTCTCCTGCCGCCATGCCTGCAACCATGTAAAGTCCGGCGACCTGGCATCCTATGAAGGGAACTGTTATCTGGGCATTGACGCAGGCTCCACCACCACCAAGGTGGCTGTGGTGGCCGAGGACGGAACCCTTTTGTACCGTTTCTACGATAATAATAACGGAAGCCCCCTGGCAACCGCGATCCACGCCCTGAGCGAGATACGTGGCCTGCTCCCTGATACGGCCCATATTGCCTACTCCTGCTCCACAGGATATGGGGAAGCCCTGTTAAAGGCAGCCCTGATGCTGGATGAGGGGGAGGTGGAAACCATCTCCCACTACTATGCCGCCGCGTTCTTTGAGCCGGATGTGGACTGTATCCTGGATATCGGCGGTCAGGACATGAAGTGTATCAAGATTAAGGACGGCACAGTGGACAGTGTACAGCTGAACGAGGCGTGCTCCTCCGGCTGCGGCTCCTTTATTGAGACCTTTGCAAAGAGCCTGAACTACAGTGTGGAGGATTTTGCAAAGGAAGCCTTGTTTGCAAAGAACCCCACGGACCTGGGCACGCGCTGCACCGTGTTCATGAACTCCAACGTAAAACAGGCCCAGAAGGAAGGGGCCACGGTGGCGGATATCTCCGCGGGCCTGGCTTACTCCGTTATCAAGAACGCCCTGTTTAAGGTTATAAAGATCACCAATGCCTCTGACCTGGGAAACCATGTGGTGGTCCAGGGCGGCACCTTTTATAATGACGCGGTGCTCAGAAGCTTTGAGAAAATATCCGGGTGTGAGGCGGTCCGCCCTGACATTGCGGGCATAATGGGCGCATTCGGCGCTGCCCTGATCGCAAAGGAGCGCTTCCACATGAACGGTGAGGAAGCCACTTCCATGCTCCCTCTGGATAAGATCATTTCCCTGAAATATACCACCTCCATGACCAGGTGCAAGGGCTGCAACAACCATTGTGTACTGACCATTAACCAGTT
Source organism: Clostridium sp. FS41 (assembly GCF_000954015.1). Lineage (NCBI taxonomy): Bacteria > Bacillati > Bacillota > Clostridia > Eubacteriales > Clostridiaceae > Clostridium > Clostridium sp. FS41. Next base: position 161,358 of record NZ_JYHN01000040.1, on the reverse strand, counting down.
TGGCAGCGGCCGCCGTTTCATTTCCGGGAACCGGTGTGAACGCGGGCTGGGGCTTGAGAAGGCCAAAAAAGAGATTCCCAATCTCTTCGATTATAAATACCACCGCATGTTTGATTACGATCCCCTGCCCTTAGACCAGGCGGACCGCGGCACGGTGGGGATCCCGCGTGTCCTCAACATGTATGAGAATTTCCCCTTCTGGGCCGTATTTTTCCAGAAGCTGCGCTACCATGTGGTGCTTTCCCCCCAGTCCACCAGACAGCTCTATGAGCTGGGGATTGAATCCATTCCCAGCGAGTCCGAGTGTTATCCCGCCAAGCTGGTGCACGGCCACATATCCTGGCTGATCAAACAGGGGATCAAGTTTATATTTTATCCATGCATTCCATATGAGCGCAATGAAAGCCCGGATGCAGGCAACCACTACAACTGCCCCATGGTCACCTCCTATGCTGAGAATATCAAAAACAATGTGGAGGCACTGGAGGAGGAGCATGTTTCCTTTGTCAATCCCTTTATGGCATTTACCAATGAGCAGGTGCTCACCGATGCCCTGGTAAAGGAATTCACAAAACGGGGGGAGATCCCCGCTGCTGAGATCAGGATGGCTGCCCACGCGGCCTGGCAGGAACTTCTTGCATCCCGCCTGGACATGGAGAAAAAGGGTGAGGAAACCCTTGCATGGCTGAAGGAGACAGGAAAGCGGGCAGTGGTGCTGGCCGGCCGGCCTTACCACGTGGATCCTGAGATCCACCACGGGATCCCGGAACTGATCACGTCCTATGGGTTCGCGGTACTCACAGAGGACTCCATCTCCCATCTGGGTCAGGTGGAACGGCCCCTGGTGGTGACGGACCAGTGGATGTACCACACGCGCCTCTATGCGGCGGCCAGCTTTGTAAAGACCCAGGAAAACCTGGATCTCATACAGCTCAACTCCTTTGGATGCGGACTGGACGCAGTGACCACGGACCAGGTTGCCGAGATACTGACACGCTCCGGCAAGATCTACACCGTGCTGAAGATCGATGAGGTGAACAACCTGGGCGCTGCCAGGATCCGGATCCGCTCCCTGATCGCCGCCTTAAAGGTCCGCGACCAGAAGCACTATGAGCGCAAGGTGGTGTCCAGCGCTTACAACCGTGTGTATTTTACCAAGGAGATGAAGAAGACATATACCCTTCTCTGCCCCCAGATGTCGCCCATCCATTTTGACCTTCTGGAACCGGCTATCCGCTCCTTTGGCTATAAGATCGAGGTACTGCAAAACCATAACCGCAGCGCGGTGGATGTGGGACTCCAGTATGTGAACAACGATGCCTGCTATCCGTCCCTGATCGTCATCGGACAGATCATGGACGCCCTGCTGTCGGGGAAATACGACCTGGACCACACCGCCGTGCTTATGAGCCAGACAGGCGGCGGCTGCCGCGCATCCAACTATGTGGGATTCATCCGCCGCGCCCTGGAAAAGGCCGGTATGCCTCAGATCCCCGTTGTCTCCGTGAATGCCAACGGCATGGAGACCAACCCCGGCTTTACATTTACAGTCCCTCTGCTCACAAAGGCCATGCAGGCCATTGTGTACGGCGATATCTTCATGCGTGTGCTTTACGCCACACGGCCCTATGAGGCGGAACCGGGCAGCGCCAACGCCCTTCACGAAAAGTGGAAGGCCCGCTGTATCCAGTCCCTGTCCAAACGGAACGCCGCCATGATGGAATTCGGCCGCAACATCCGGGGAATTGTCCGGGATTTTGACAATCTGCCAAGACGTGATGTGAGAAAACCCAAGGTGGGTATTGTGGGTGAGATCCTTGTAAAGTTCTCCCCTCTTGCCAACAACCACATTGTGGAGCTTCTGGAGTCCGAGGGGGCTGAGGCAGTGATGCCCGACCTGATGGATTTCCTATTATACAGTTTTTATAACAGCAACTTTAAGGCAGAGCACCTGGGCACCAAGAAATCTACCGCAAGGCTGTGCAATGCCGGTATCTCCCTGCTGGAGTATTTCCGCAGGACAGCTAAGAAAGAGCTGAAAGCCAGCATGCATTTTACGCCCCCGTCCGCCATCAATGAACTGGCTGAGATGGCCAAGGGCTTTGTGTCCCTGGGCAACCAGACCGGCGAGGGATGGTTCCTCACAGGAGAGATGCTGGAGCTGATCCACAGCGGTGTGAACAATATCATCTGCACCCAGCCCTTTGGCTGTCTGCCCAACCATATTGTGGGCAAAGGCGTGATCAAGGAGCTGCGCCGGCACTACCCTCAGTCCAATATCATTGCCGTGGACTATGACCCGGGCGCCAGCGAGGTGAACCAGCTCAACCGTATCAAACTCATGCTTTCCACTGCCCAGAAAAACCTAAAGCAGGAAAAACCGGCTGAACCCCAGCCTGTGAAAAAGCGGCACGCCCCCAAGGCAAAGACGCTGCAGACAGCGTAAGGGGCGGAGGTATCAAGAACGGACTGCTTGATCACAGACGGCAGAACTGACAGAATATAATACATAACAGACAGGCTGCATCCCCGCTGAGCGGAGGATGCAGCCTGTCTGCCTATCATGTTTATGTTTGTCAAGAACACGTTTCCAAAGAGGTCCCTTTCATCCTGGATCGGATTCCTGAAACCACCAGGACCGCGATGGTCATAAAATATGGCAGGGCCAGTACGATCTGGGACGGTATCCCAAAATTCTGCATGCTGGCCGCCAATGCCTGTGCATACGCAAACATGAAACTGTATACCGCCGCCATCACCGGATTTCCCTTGGCGATCATAATGGCCGCAACTGCCAGGAAGCCGCGTCCCGCGGACATGTTTTCCGTAAAGATGGAAGTTCCCCCCAAAGGCAGGATGGCCCCTGCGATCCCCACAAAAAAGCCGGTGATCAAAACGGAATACCACTTGTAGCGCAGCACGTTGGTTCCTGTTGTCTGGGCCGCCTTCTCATTGATGCCCACGCTTCTGAGCCTGAGGCCAAAGGGTGTTTTGTACATGGCGATCCATGTGCCCGCAACTGCCAAAAGTGTAAGGTACACCACAATATTATGGGCGCCCAGCACCTCCCCCACATAGGGGATCCTGCTGATCAGGGGCAGTTTGATCACGGGGAGACTGACCAGGCGCGGATCCATAAAGGAGCCGCGTTTTCCAAATAAATTCAAAAGCAGGAAGGAGGTAAATGCATCCATTCCCAGATTCATGGCAATGCTGACCACCATTCCGCTGGAGCCCAGATGGAACACCAGTGTCCCGAACAGGACCGCACAGGCCAGTCCGGCCAGGATACCGCACAATACCCCCACATAGGGGCTGCCTGAATAGTAGGTACCCAGGGTTGCGAAAAAGGCCGCGCACAGCATAAAGCTTTCCAGGGCAATATTAAAGATTCCTGTCCTGTCCCCAAAGCAGCCGCCAATGGAGGACAGGATCAGGGGCACGGCCATTCTCAGCGCAGCTGCCATGGTAATGGTTCCCACTAAAATATTTAGCATTATCCCACCACCGCCTTTCTCTTAAACATACCTGCCAGTTTCCTGTAGTCCACTGTGATGAACAGCACAAAGAGGGCCTGGATCAGCAGTACCGTGAGACGGTTCACATCGCACATGCGCTCCATGTGAAGGGAACCGGCTTTCAGGATCCCCCATATCACGGCTACCACCAGAACTGTCAGCGGATTGTTGCCCGCGATCATGGCGATCATGATCCCGTCCCATCCCAGATTGTTGGAAAAGCTGGCCGTAAACTTCCCATAAGTGCCCTGTACCTCAATACTGCCGCATAATCCGGCCACAAAACCGGACAGCAGGAAGATGGCCAGGAATGTTTTTGTCACATTGACGCCCCCTATCCTGGCAAACCTGCGGTTCTCACCCACCTGCTTTAGCTCATACCCCACCACCGTGCAGCGGTAGACCAGGTAGATGACCACCACAAGTCCCACCGCGATCAGAATCCCGGTGCTGGCATTTGTCTTGGGGATCAGGTTGGTGAGACGCGCCGTATCCTCGATGGGAGGCGTGGACAGGGCCAGGGAATCCCCGGCCGCGCTGATGCCCATCACAATATAGGTGAGATATTCCGTCATCAGGATGGCAATGTAATTCAGCATAAGGGTTGTGATCATCTCATTCACATGGAATACCAGCTTCATCACTGCCGGAATCAGTGCAAACAACATTCCCGCAGCACCGGCTGCCAGCAGGCATCCGGTTACGTGAAGGGCCTTTGGCAGATGTACATAGAATCCAAACAGTGCCGCCGCATAGGCCCCAAAGTAAAGCTGCCCCTCAATGCCCAGGTTCATGACCCCTGATTTGAAGGCTATGGTGGCAGCGATCCCGGTCAGGATACAGGGTGTGATCCAGCGCAGCGTATTTCCAACATTGCGGATGCTCCCAAAAGCTCCCTGGAGGATATATTTCATGGCCGTGGCAGGATTCTCTCCCTGCCACAGGATGAGAACACTGCCGATTATCATAACTGCCATAAATGAAAATACATATTTCATCACATTCCAGGCAGCGTCCTGGCCCATGCCCCTTGTTATCTTACTCATGCGCAGCCACCTCCCGTCATCAAAAGCCCTATCTCTGTCTCCGTCTTCTCACCGTGTATTCCTCCATCGTACAGCTGTCCATCGTACATTACAAGGATGCGGTCTGATACTTCCATCACCTCATTCAGCTCATGGCTTACCAGCAGGATGGCCGCTCCTGCGCCTGCCAGGCTTTCAATCTTTTTCCAGATAAATTCAATGGCACCTATGTCAATGCCCCGGGTGGGATCCTCAATGATCAGCAGACGGTTGTCCTGCAGGAACTCCCTGCCCACGATCAGTTTTTGGATATTTCCCCCTGAAAGGGTCTGTATCTTCAGGTTGGGCGAGGATGCCTTAACATTAAAATCATGGATGATATGCTCTGTAAAGGATATGGCCTGCTTTCGCTTCAGGAGATAGCGGTTTCCAAATCCCTTCACAATATGGTAGCCCATGATGGCGTTCTCCCACAGGGTGGCTTCCCGGTTGATGCCTTCGCTGATGCGGTCCTGGGGCACATATCCGATATGGCACATGCGGTGTTCCCGGCAGTTAAGGCCCGTGATGTCCTTTCCATCAAAGAGGACTTCCCCCCGGCTGCTGCTTCTTAGGCCGAACAGTCCCTCCACCAGCTCCTGCTGGCCGGAACCGGCCACGCCTGCAATTCCCAGAATCTCCCCCCTGCGTATTTCAAAGGAGACATCCTTTAACTTTTCCCTTCCCTCATAATCCGGTACGGACAGATGCCTGACCTGGAGCAGCACGTCTCCCTGCTTCTTTTCTTCTTTCTGGGCAGTAAGGATGACCTCCCTTCCCACCATCATGGTGGCAAGGCCATGTTCGTCCGTCTCATCCGGTTTTACGGTATCCACATAATGTCCGTTCTTTAAGACCGTGATGCGGTCGGAGATTTCCATTACTTCCTTCAGCTTGTGGGTGATGAACAGCACGGTCTTGCCGTTTTTCACCAGAAAACGGATGGCCTCAAACAGGCCCTGGATCCCCTGGGGTGTCAGCACGGATGTGGGCTCGTCAAAGATAATGATGTCCACTCCCCGGTATAATATCTTCACGATCTCCACCTGCTGCAGCATGGAAACGGACAGGTTCTGGACCAGTTCATCCAAAGGTATGTTAAAATGATACTCCCGGCATATGTCCTCCACATGGCGGCGGGCCGCTTCCCGGTTCAGGAAAATACCCCATTTCTTCTTCTCATATCCCATCATGATATTATCCAGCACGGTCAATTCAGGGAACAGCATAAATTCCTGGTGCACCATTCCGATGCCCGCCCTGCTGGCATCATTGGGATTCTTGAAATCCACCTTTTTCCCGTGTACAAACAACTCCCCCTCATCCGGCCGGTACAGGCCGCTGATCACATTCATGAGCGTGCTTTTTCCAGCCCCGTTTTCCCCGATGACCGCATGGACTGTTCCCTTCCTTACAGACAGGCTGATCCTGTCATTTGCGGTCAGACTTCCGAACCGCTTGGTTATCCCCTTTAATTCCAGCACAAAGTCCATAGATGCCTCCTTTATGTAACCATGGCCTGCTATTTAAGCAAGTCCTCCAGGTTAAGGGAACCGGATCTCACAGCTGCAAGCAGTTCGTCCAGCTCTGCCTTCACATCATCAGGAAGTTTTTCATAATCCCTGTCATCATAGATCGCTGACTGGGTCTCAATTCCGTAATTGGTCCTTCCGGCCGTGAACCTGCCTTCCTTGTAAGCGGTAAAGGAGTCAAACACAGCTCCGTTGATATCGGTTAAGGAGGACCAGAATACGCAGCCGTCAATGCCGCCCTGCCATTCATCCACTCCAATACATTTAATTCCCGCATCCGAACAGCCCTGGATCACACCCAGGCCCGCCAGATTGGCTGTCTGGAAGATAATGTCGGCGCCCTGGCTGACCATGATCTTTGTCTGCTCCCCTGCCTTTACCGTATCACTGTCGTCCCCCACATAAGCGGTCTGTACCACCACATCCGGGTCCGCATATTTGGCTCCAGCCAGGTATGCGTCACGGAACCGGTTGATGACCGGGATATCCAGGCTGCCGATCCATCCGATAGTCCCTGACTGGGTGGTCTTGGCTGCCACAAAGCCGGATACAAAGGCTGGTTCCAGGGAATCCACATACACGTTTGCCACATTGTCATACTTTGTGTCCAGGCTGCTGTCGATCAGACAGAACATGGTCTCCGGGTATTCCGGCGCCAGCTCCACAGCCACCTCATTGACCGTGTCAAACATAGTGTAGATGGGATTTGCCCCCATTTCCGCCATGGCCCTGATCTGCTCGGAATACTCAGCCTTGTCAAGCGCCTCGATCAGCTTAACCTGGGCTCCGTACTCATTTTCGATCCTCTCAAAACCGGTCCAGGTCAGGTCCGTAAAAGGAACGCCTGCCGGCGCCTCAGATATCAGACAGGTAAACAGATCCCCGTTCTCCGGCGTCTCTGCTTTTTTTGCTTCCTCTGTTTCCCCTGCGTTCTCTGATTTACCCGCTTCCTTTCCTGCTTCCTCTGCTTTCTCGGTCTTTGCCTCGCTTGCGGCCTGTGTCTGGTCCTTGGGGGCCTCTGTCTTGCCTGCACATCCTGACAGCGCGCAGATAACGGCTGCTGCGGTTAAAAACAATTTCATCTTTCTCATATCGTTCTCCTCCTTCGTGACTCATCAAAAATGGAACACAACTCTGTAATATCCTTTACCACACAATCCGGCGATTGTTCCACCAGGGAATCCACCGGCCAGTTTCCCGATGGCACTGCCACCGTAAACACACCTGCAGCCACTCCTGCCTCAATGTCAAAGGGAGACTCCCCAATGTACACACAGCCCTTGGGGGCTGTCCCGCAGGCAGCTGCTCCCTTTAAAATAGGCTCTGGATCCGGTTTAAAACAGGTCACATCATCCCTGGTGACCATGAACCGTATATAGCGGTCCAGCCCCATCCGCCCTAAGATATGGGCTGCATTCTTTCTCCGCTCCGATGTGATCAGGCAGACCGGGCATCCCAGGCCCTCTATGTATTTTACAGTTTCCAGGGCTCCGTCTATGAGCCTGGCCCTCTCCATATGGATGGGGTACTGCCGTTTATACTCCTCGATAAAATCAGCTATGGTTTCTTTATCATCCGGGCTTATGTCGGTCAGGGTGGTGAGCATTACCTCCACCGGAAGCCCAAACATGCCCATGATCTCCTCTTTGGAAGGAGTCACCTTGCTTACCGTTTGAAACGCTGCCAAAAGCGCATCACAGATACAGTCCTGGGAGTGGATCAAGGTCCCGTCCAGATCCGTGAGCAGTGCCTGATATCCGGGCATCCCTACTCCACCCCTCACTTTTTTAAGATCGCATGGTCCAGCGCGTGGCTGCACGGGCAATCCCTGTCATCTGAAAGGGTGGGGATGGCCAGGTACAGCACCTGCTTAAAATCCTCTATTCCCTGTTTCAGCAGCCTTGGGAAATCGTCCGCCTCGATCTGCTCTCCCAGGCACCAGTTAGTGGGAACACAGATATGGGCATAACAGATTGCCGCCTCCCTGGCAAACACGGCCTCAGGCAGAGTGGTCATCCCAATGAGGTCAGCTCCCAGCTTTCTGAACATTTTCAGTTCAAACGGCGTCTCAAATCTGAGTCCCTCATTGACAAAGATCACGGCCTGGTCGTGGACATGTCCGGGCTTTACCTGGTTGGCCGCCTGGATCAATGCCTTTCTTAAGTCCGGGCAATAGGCCGGCGTCATGTCCACATGGTATGCCTCCACCTCATCATCATACAAAGAACGTGGGAACCTTCTGGTCCAGTCGCAGAAGTCATGGGGTATCACCAGGCTGCCCAGCTCAATGTCCGGGTTGCTGCTTCCCACGCAGTTGGTTGCCAGTATCTGCTCCACTCCCAGCTCCTTAAACGCCCATATGTTGGCCCTGTAATTAATGCGCGGCACAATGATTTTGTGCTCCTCCCCGTGACGCGGAAGGAAATAAACCTTGCGTCCCTGGATCATTCCCTCAAAGATTTCTGAAGAACGCCCATATTTATTATTATGGACAAACATCCTGGGGTTTTCCAGAAGCTCATAAAATCCGCTGCCTCCGATAATTCCTACTGGTTTCATTTGTTTTTCTCCTTTTCCCTTTTGTTTACTCTCGGGATCTCCGGGGGTAAACTTATATTTTTTGAAACTGAAATCGTTTTCAGTTCCTGTAAAAAAAATGTTGTCCCTATCCTGACCACATTTTTTTACTGTCATGTAAAAGGGAAGTCCCCCTGGACTCCCCAGGAGCGCGTATGAGCACGCTCCTGTCCGTCTTTATGGGTATGCCGCCTTTCCTCATAGCGAGGGAGCGCATACCGATGTCCGTTCAATAAAGTTTAATTCCAGGGCCTCCACCCGGGCCCCGGCGCGTTTTCCCGACTGTTCCATCCTGTTTAGCAGCAGTTTTACCGCACAGCTTGCAATCGCTGATGTATCCAGACGGAAGCTGGTGATCCCATGGCGGGCAAATGCCTGCACATCCTCATCACACTCCTCAAAACCAATCATCGAGATATCCCCTCCCGGCGTCATCCCATGATTCCTCACCGCCTCCAGGACACCTGTGGTCAGCGTATTATTCCCGGCTATGATGGCCGTGGGAGGATCCGGCAGTTCAAGAAGCCGTGACGCATACCGTATACCGGCTTCCGTCTTCCAGCAGTCCTGTATAAAATACTCCTCCCTCCAGGGCAGCCCATGGGCCTGGAGCCCATCCCTAAATCCCCGGATCCGCTCCTCCGCTATGCCGTGTCCCTCTGCTCCCACAAGAAAGGCGATCTTATTATGTCCATGTCGGATCAGATACTCTGTACCCTGGTACAGGGCCTCGTAATTCCGGTTCATTACGCAGTCTATGGTTGTATTCCCCTCAAAATAGCGGTCGATCAGCACCATGGGTTTCTTAACATTCTGCAACGGTGACAGTTCCTTTAAGGAGGTGGCATCCAATATCCCGTCAGCCATCTGGCAGATGGAGCTTCCCAGAAAGCTGCACTCCTCATCTGCGGACTCTGTTGTATATACAACCACATAATAGCCATATTTCTTCATTTCCTGGATAACCGTGTTGATCAGTTGGGTAAAAAAATGATTATCAATGATGGGCACGATCACCACCACCACCTGGCTCCTGCCCCGTACCATGGCCTTTGCCGTAAAATCAGGCACATAGTGGAGTTCGTCAATGGCTTTCTGAACCCGTTCCTTTACCTCTGAATTGATCCACTTATAGTCGTTGAGTACACGTGAGACGGTGGCCGGTGATACACTGGCATATTCAGCCACATCCTTAATTGTGATTTTCCCCTTTTTCATGTGCACTTCTTCCTCTTTTCTGCAGCTGAAATCCTTTTCAGTATAGCAATATTACCATATATTTTTTGTTTTTGCAATACTGTACCTTTATTTTCCCGCATAAAATAATCCCTATCGCGTGTCGGAAAGATCCCTTTTTACTTCCCTGATCCAGTCCTCGACTGCTAAGGCCAGGATCTGCTGCTGCTTTAAGACAGCCATACCTGTTCTTGGGATCACAGGCTCCCCCTCTTTCATGCTTACATTTTCTTCCAAATATGTTTTCAAAGTTTTTATATTGTCCTCAATCTTTTCCAGGCAGGCTTTCTGTTTCTCCGGTGTGATACTGTCCAGGTTCACCATCACAGCATTAAAATCCAGGAAAATGTGTATGGGCTTGGAGGCAATCTCCTCCATAAGGTGTTCAAATTCCCTGTTCCCCTGTTCCGTCAGGGAATAGACCGCCTTCTCGGCCATCCTGCCCTCCTTTACCATGCTGCTTGTGATATATCCCTTCTCCTCCAGCTGGATCACCTTTTTATAAATGGAAGGCGTGCTGATCTTCACCCACCTGGATATATTGCGGTACTCCACTAATTTCTGGATATCGTAGGCACTCAAAGACTCCTTTTTTAACATTCCCAACACGATCAGATCAATAGTCGCCATAATTTCCTCCTTTAACCTTGACATATACTATAATTTATAGTACTATTTATTCCGTTGCTTTAAATACTATAATTTATAGTACTTTATTTCACAATCTATGTCAAGGGAAAGGACAAAATAGTATGAATCACAGGAACGAACATGAAGGAGCGGTCATGAAGGAAAAAAACAGGAAATCAGAAAACATGGAATCAGAAAACAGAAAAACAGGAAACAGAAAAACAGAATTGCTGGGGAATGCGCCCATTCCCAAAGCCCTCTTGGCAATGGGGCTTCCCACCATGATCGGTATGATGATCAACGCATTATACAATCTGGTGGACGCCTTTTTTGTGGGAGGACTGGGAACCAGCCAGATGGGGGCCATATCAGTTGCCTTTCCCCTGGGGCAGGTGGTGGTGGGCCTGGGTCTGCTGTTTGGAAATGGGGCGGCATCCTATATTTCCAGGCTGCTGGGACGCGGGGATAAGGACACGGCGGATCAGGTTGCCAGCACCGCTCTGTACAGCAGCATCCTGGCAGGCGCTTTGATGATCCTCCTCACCCTGATCTTTCTCACCCCCATTCTCAGGCTTTTGGGCGCGACCCAAAGCATACTGCCCTATGCCCTTACCTATGGGGGTATCTATGTCACTTTCTCTATTTTTAATGTGTTTAATGTAACCATGAACAACATTGTCACCAGCGAAGGCGCTGCAAAGACCACCATGTGCGCCCTTCTCTCAGGAGCGGTCCTGAATATGGTCCTGGACCCTGTCTTTATCTATGGACTTGATTTAGGCGTGGCAGGCGCCGCCATTGCCACCGCCCTGTCACAGGTCATCTCCTCACTGGTCTATCTGGCCTATATACTTTGCAAAAAAAGCATGTTTACCTTCCGTCCCAGCCAATGCCGTTACTCCCCGCAGATCATGTCTGAAATCTTAAAGATCGGCGTTCCCACCCTGGTATTCCAGCTGCTGACCGGCCTTTCCATCACTCTGATCAACATGCAGGCAAAGGAATACGGGGACTCGGTAATCGCCGGGATGGGGGCTGTCACAAGGATCATTTCCATGGGAAGCCTGATGGTATTCGGTTTTCTAAAAGGCTTCCAGCCCATTGCGGGATACAGCTACGGGGCAAAGAAATATGATCGTCTGCGTCAGGCGATCCGTACATCCATCCTCTGGTCAACCATCTTCTGCACCGTGTACGGACTGGCCATGGCCGTCTTCCCCACAGCGGTCATTTCCCAATTCACAAAAGGGGATATGGAAATGATCCAGGCCGGACAAAAAGCCCTGCGCGCAAACGGGCTGTCCTTTCTGCTTTTTGGTTACTACACGGTCTATTCCTCGCTCTTTCTTGCCCTTGGAAAAGCCAGAGAAGGCTTTATCCTTGGCGCCTGCAGGCAGGGGATCTGCTTTGTCCCAATCATCTTAGCACTCCCCGCCCTTTGGGGAATAAACGGCATTCTCTACGCACAGCCGGCAGCTGACATCATCTCTGCCATTGTTGCCGTAGCCATGTCTGTACGTCTGCACAGGGAGCCTTTTTATGCCATACCCTCAAATATCTGATGCATATTAGTGTGGCGCTGCAATGAGTTTAAATCCTCCTCAATAAACTTCCAGGTATCTTGATAGGTGCCTGGAACAGCCACCTGCTGTTCCGACAGGAATGCGATAAAATCCTCCGGATTCTGCTCATATTTATCCGCAAACTCATCTGACATTTCTTCCTTTTCCTCATTGGTAAAATCCTTTAATTCATTGAACAGCACATGCTCCAGGTTACAGGAATTATAGTAGATATTGTATGGGATGGCGCCGATCTTTCCGGTCTTATACAGCTTAAAAAGTATTTCCGACTTCTTGTGGTTGCGGTCCAAAATAGCCTCCCTGGACCTTGTCTCTATGTGGTCCTCATAATATGTGATGGAATCCACGTCCGCAGGCCATACGCACTCGTCACTGATAAAAACACCGTCCGTGTCCGCAAGATGGATGATCTTAATAAAGTCCGAGGTTTTGTACCTGTATTTTTCCTTCAGCGTGCTTACCAAGTCGTTTATCTTCCTGATGATGTTATCCACACTTACATAGTCCCTGGTTGTTATGTCCCCGTGCACAACCACAAACTGTATCTGTTCATTTGAAAAATACTCCTTCATCACGGAACCGATGACAGCCTCATCGCTGGAGCCTTCCACAATAAATGCTATGACCTTTTTTTCCTTATTTTCCATGTTTCATTTCCCCGCCTGTGTGCTTCATGCTTCTGCCCGCTTTCCTGAACGCCCGCGCGATCTTAAAGCTGTCCGTCTCGCTGTATATCTCTTCAATCTGTCCCCCCAGGGTGATACTCCTTAGATACGCATCCCGCAGATTGTCCGATGCTTTCATGTTTCTCATATGAATGTAACGGTTATTTGGATTGGCAGTGGAAAACATGATGCTGTCCTTTTTAAGCATCTCCAAAGCCCGCAGGTTATGGGAGGTGAAGATCAGCTGTCCCCTGGCGTTTTTATGAAAGATATCCAGCAGTTCCCCCAGCATATATTCAAAAATCCCTGCGTCCAGTTCATCGATCACAAGGCAGATCGAGGCATTCCCAAATGCCTGGATCAGAGCGTTTAAAATGGAAATGATCTTGATGATTCCTTCTGATTCCATGCGTATGGGGATGGGAGGGATCCCATCCCTTTTGGATAACAGTTCCACTTTAAACCCTGTTTTTCCATTGCCCATCATCTGGAATCCATGGTCCCGGATATCCAGTCTCATCCCCGGAATTATGGTGTGGATCACCGTATTGATCTGTCCTGTGATTTGATACAGCACGTCCTTCTGCCTTTCATCCAGCACCGTGGCTTCCATGAGGGAAATGGTGAAATCCCCCTTCAGTCCAGGATTATATGGGTCCTCCTTGTCGATCCTGAATGCCATGGGCAGCACAAAATTGGCTGAGATCACACCGGAATGGGAGTTTCTTATAACAAACAGATCCGTGAGGGCATAGTGGAACAATGCCTTGATGATCGCAGAATACTCAGAAAAAGCATTCCCATGCTCTGAAAAAAAGATCTCCCGGCTGCTCTCCCCAAAGATGTAGGAACACCTGCTTTTCTCAGCCAGTTTTCTGGCCACGATCAGGTCGGTCTTATACTCTTTATTTGTTTCAAATACCTCCTCCAGCCGCTTTTTAGGCCTGAAAACCACCGACCTGTCATCCCGTTTATAATCCATAAATACGGCTCTGCTGGTCCTTCTGCCCTTTGAGTTTTTCGCACAGCTTAATAGTTCCCTCAGGATCTCAACCTGTCTGTTTTCCGTTCTTCGGATCTGGATACGATACCCCACTTCAAATACAGAATCCTCCATAAAGACCGCAAACTCCGCCCAGATTTCCGCCTGATCCTCATTGGCGTCTATATAATCTCCCATCTCCTCCTTCAGGCTTTTTCCGATCATAATGTTTTGCAGAAAATATAAAGCGTCCACCGCCGCCGTCTTCCCGGAACCGTTCTGCCCATACAGCCCTAATATTTCAGACCTTTGAAAGCACAGTTCTTTGTTGTGCGCGCAGGGCATTTCGATCCTGCCAAAAGATACATTTTTTATGTTCTTTAAATCCAGTGACTGCAGACGGACTATTATGTCACCCAATGAAACTACCCCCTCTACCACAAAATTGCCCATGGCATATCCAGTTTTTCCATTAGTATTTTCTGGTTGGGGGATTTCTATTCAGGGGATATCTGCAACGGCAAAAGAGTGGGGAAATCCCCACTCTCTTATGCACACCCCATCTGATGATCATACAAACAACCGGTCCGCCACATCCGTGATATTATCATATTTTTCAATATTACATATCATATTGATCCATTCCTCTGCCTGTTCAGGATCCATCACATGGGACACCTGAACTTTAAAACGATCGACAAACTGTTCCCTGGTCATCATGTTGGCCGGATGTCCTAAGTGGCAATCACTCCTCCGCAACTTCCACAATCATCCCCTCAGGACCTTCCACTGTCCAGTGAGCGCCGCCGCGGATCACGGCTCTGACCCGGCCCCGGTCTGAGGTGACCCTTATGTCAGCTGCTTCCTTTCCATCCACATCCGGAACCATGATGCGGATATCTGCCTGGTCCTTGATCTGGAACAGCTTTAAGGTGGTGCCGGATACATAGTCATAATCCGGCCGCTCCTCATGGCTGCCCACTGCCAGGACCGTGTTTTCCCTTACCATCAGCGGGAGATGGAAATAGTCAAAGACTTCCCTGTACCATCTGCCGCCTTCCCTCACCTCGCCTGTGAGGTAATTGGTCCATGTGCCCGCCGGGAGATAGTAGGCCACTTCCCCGCTTTCCCGGAACACGGGCGCTACCAGCAGGGAATCCCCCAGCATATACTGCCGGTCCAGCGTCTCGCAGGCAGGGTCCTCCGGGAACTCCAGGAACATGGGGCGCATCATGGGTATGCCTTCCCTGTGGGCCTTTACCGCCTGGGCAAAGATGTAGGGCATCAGAGAGCATTTTAACTTAACAAATTTCCTCAGCACGTCACATGCCTCATCATCAAACAGCCAGGGCACCCGGTAGGAGGTGGAGCCGTGAAGCCGGCTGTGGGAGCTGAGAAGGCCGAAGGCACACCAGCGCTTATACACATCAGCGGATGCGGTCTGCTCAAATCCCCCAATATCATGGCTCCAGAACCCGTAGCCCCCAAGGGACAGGGACAGTCCGCCCCTCATATCCTCAGCCATGGAAAGGTAGGTGGCCGTACAGTCCCCGCCCCAGTGCACGGGGAATTTCTGGCCTCCGGCCGCCGTGGATCTGGCAAATACAAGGGCCTTATCCTTTCCCAGCTTGCGCTCCAAAAGTGTAAATACCACCTGGTTGTACAGGTAGGTGTAATAGTTATGCATTTTTACAGTGTCGGACCCGTCATAATACATTACTCCGGTCACAGGTATCCGCTCTCCAAAGTCCGTCTTAAAGCAGTCCACACCCATGTCGATCAGGCGCTCCAGCTTATCCTGGTACCACTTGCAGGCCTTAGGATTGGTGAAGTCCACCAGAGCCATTCCCGCCTGCCATCTGTCGCACTGCCACACGGAGCCGTCCAGGTTCTTTACAAAATACCCCTGCTCCATGCCCTCATCAAACAGGGCCGACTTCTGGCCGATGTAGCTGTTGATCCACACACAGATATGAAGTCCTCTGGCCTTATACCTCTTTAACATGGCCTCCGGGTCAGGGAAGGTATCCTTATCCCACTCAAAGTTGCACCACTCATATCCCTTCATCCAGAAGCAGTCAAAATGGAAGGTGTGAAGCGGGATGTCCCGGTCCTCCATGCCCTGAATAAAGCTGCTCACCGTCTCCTCATCATAACTGGTGGTAAATGAGGTGGTCAGCCACAGTCCAAAGGACCATGAGGGAGGCAGGGCAGGCTTGCCTGTGAGCTCGGTGTACAGCTGCACCGTCTCCTTGGGGGTGGTTCCGTTGATGATGTAGTAATCCAGCCTCTCCGTCTGCACGCTGAACTGCACCCGCTCCACCTTCTCGCTGCCCACTTCAAAATGCACGTCACCGGCATGGGCCACAAACACCCCGTATCCTTTGTTGGTAATATAAAAGGGGATGTTCTTATAGGTCTGCTCAGAGGCAGTGCCCCCGTCCTCGTTCCACACCTCCACGGTCTGGCCGTTCTTCACAAAGGGGGTATACCGCTCTCCCAGTCCGTAAACATACTCGCCCACGTCTAAAAGCAGCTGTTCCGCCATGTAATTCTTTCCAGTCTCCCTGTTTTTCATATAAGCCAGGTTCCGGAAGCTGCTCTCTGTGAGAAGGCGGTCCCCATCCTTAAATTCCACCTTCCACCCCATTGGCGCCTTATGGATCACCGCGCTGGTCCTGCCGGATTGGTAGGTGATGGTCTCCTCGTCCTCTGTAATGGAGACAAAACTTCCCTCCTGCTCTGCCACCTGGTAGTGGGGCCCTTTATACAGGGCTCCCTTAAAGTGGACCGCCGATACCTTGATCACATTTTCCATGGGACTGGAAAATGTGACCGTGAGCATGGGCTGGTTCAGGGTGTCCCCCCGGTCTCCCATATGTTTTGTGGCAGCGTAAACCACAAGGCTGTTATCCTTTTTGCCTGTATCGTAAACTGTATCGTAATTTGTACTATAATCTGCATCATAATATTCCACCGCGTACACGGGGTCGATCTCTTCCCTGATACGCCAGTAACCGTTTGTGAATTTCATCTTTCCCTCCGATCGAGACTCCCACCTCTTCAGGTGGTGTTTCCCTTCTTATACAGCTGTGAACACAGGCAGCTGGTCAATGGGCGCTTCCACCTGGGCCGTTGTGCCTCCATGGTACATTTCTCCTGTAAAGAAATGCTTCCATTCCCTTCCCTCAGGGAAGTACACGGTCCGTTTCCTCATATCGGCATACAGCACGGGCGCCACCATCATATCAGGTCCAAACATGTACTGGTCCTCGATCTCCCACGCCATTTTATCCTCCGAGAAATCATAGAACAGAGGACGCATCACCGGGGTTCCCTGTTCATGGGCTGCTGCCATCTGCCGGGCAATATAGGGTTTCATGGACTCCCTTAAGTTGAGGTAGGTCTTGCAGATCTCATATGCCTCATCCCCAAAGGACCACACCTCATTGTCCGCACCTGACACACATGCGGCGCCGCCCTCCGTGCCCATGGGCTCTTTTAGTGGTTCCCGGTATCCATGCAGACGCATGACCGGGCAGAATGTACCGTACTCAAACCAGCGGATCAGCAGTTCCCTGAATCCCGGGTCCCGGGGGTCCCCGCCGTGGAATCCGCCGATATCCGTGGTCCACCAGGGGATCCCTGCCATTCCCATGTTAAGGCCTGCCGCCACCTGGTTTCTCAGACTGGCAAAGCTGGAATGAATGTCCCCGGACCATACCAGGGCCCCGTATTTCTGGGAACCGGCCCAGGCACAGCGCAGCAGGTTAATGATATTTTCCTGCCCCTCCGCCTTCATGCCGTCAAAGAATGTCTTTGCATACATGGCAGGATAGATATTGCCGATCTGCACATTGGGTCCCATGTGGTAGCGGTAGTTGTCAAAATCATAGATGCTGTATTCAGGCTCCGCCTCATCCAGCCAGAAGATCTTTACGCCCTTGTCATAATAATTCTGTTTTGCTTTCTGCCATACATACTCCCTGGCCTTTGGATTGGTGGCGTCAAAATGGACGGTATTTCCCTGGAAATCCATGGCGATCCGGAATCCCCTGTCCGTGCGGATCAGATATCCCTTTTCCTTCATCTCCTGGAAATTCTCGCTTCTGTAATCCACTGTGGGCCAGATGGAAACCATAAGCTCGATCCCCATTTCCTTCAGTTCCCGGATCATGGCATCCGGGTCGGGCCAGTACCTGAGATCAAACTTCCAGTCTCCCTGGAGCGGCCAGTGGAAATAGTCGATCACGATCACGGAGATGGGCAGGTTTCTCTTTTTATATTCCCTGGCCACCTGAAGAAGCTCCTCCTGGGTCTGATAGCGCAGCTTGCACTGCCAGAACCCCATGGCATAGTCGGGCATCATGGGAACCGTACCGGCAACCCGGGCATACGCCTCCTCAATTTTAGCAGGCGTATCCTCAGCCGTGATCCAGTAATCCAGCGCCTTGGTGGAATACGCTTCCCATGTGGTGATATTTTTTCCAAACATGGTCCTTCCCACTGCCGGGTTGTTCCACAGGAATCCGTAATTTAAGGATGACACATAAAAGGGAACACTTGCCTGGGAATTTCTCTGTGCCAGCTCCAGATCCGTACCCTTTAAGTTCAGGTAGGGCTGCTGGTACTGCCCCATTCCAAATATCTTTTCACGGGGATCAGACACAAAGCGCATGGATAAGTGGTAATCCCCTCCCGGAATGGGCTTAAACTCCCTTGCCTCCACTTCCAGGGCGCTGCAGTAGTCCGCAAACACATCCAGCCTGTTCCTCAGATACTCATCCAGAAGGATTTCCCCGTTCCGGTCATAAAAGGTCAGCTTTCCGTACTGTGATACCTTTGCCTGAATTTTTCCGTTTTTGATCCATGCGCAGTCTTCCTGGATGGTGATCTGGGGAACAATGTCCTCCACCTCCATCTGAAGCGCCCAGTTCTCGCAGGGCATTTGGGCAGTCTTGCAGGCCCTTACCCTGAAGCTGTTGGCGCTCCACGGCTGGATCCACAGCTCCTCTGCGTCATAATGGAATTTCAGGCAGTTGTCCTCAATTCTGAAAACGTTCATATCAATATCCTCCTGGTTTATTATTAACCCTTAACAGAACCGCTGGTCATTCCCTCCACAATGTGCTTTTGCATGGTCACAAAGATAAAGCAGCTGGGCAGGATCAACAGCACGCCGTAAGCCATGATACTGTTCCACTGGGTGCCGTACTGGTTCATAAAGGTGTAGATCGCGGATGTCATGGGCCTCATGATCTCCTTTGTGTTAAATGTCATGGAGTACGCAAGATCGTTCCACGCAAACACAAAGCTGAAGCAGGTGGCTGTGATCACCGTTGGCTTGGAGATGGGGATGGCGATCCGAAGAAAGGTGGTAAAACCATTGCAGCCATCGATCATGGCCGCGTCCTCCAGCTCCTTTGGCATGCTTAAGAATCCGGGACGGAGCATGAGCACGATAAAGGGGATGGAAATGGTTGCCGTGGACAGAATGGGGGCAAAGTAGGTATTCAGGATCCCCAGCTTGGAAAAGATCAGGTATAAGGGGGTCAGCACCAGGGACGCGGGAAGCATCTGGGTGATCAGGAAAACAAGGATGAACAGCTTCATTCCCCTTACCTTAAACCTTGCCAGTCCGTAGGCAGCGGGCACGGACAGGATCAGCGACAGGACCATGGAGCCCAGGGCAATGATGATCGAGTTCCTCACCGTGATAAACAGGTTTCCAAACTGTTCCTGGTATGCTTTTAATGTAAATTCCTTTGGCCACAGTGTGGGTGTGCTTGCAAATATCTCACTGTCCAGCTTAAAGGAATTGACAATGATCCAATATAACGGAAACAGGAACACACATGCGATCAGTACGGCCACAACGCACAGGATGATATTATTCTTCTTATTCATGGAATACTCCTTTCTTATTTTACCGATGTGCTGCTTGCACAGAGCCATTAAACGGCCTATTAAATGGCTTCATCCTTTGAAATGGTCCTGAGATAGACCAGGGCAACCATAAGCAGGCAGACAAACAGGACATTGGCAACCGCAGCCCCCTCCCCAAAGTGGAACAGCTGGAAGGAAAGCTTATAGGAATAGGTGGACAGCACCTCGGTGGCATCCACCGGACCTCCTCCCGTCATAACATACACCAGGTCGAACACCTTAAAGGTAAGCACAAATCCAAGGATCAGCACCGACATGATGGTGGATTTAAGAAGGGGGATGGTGATCTTTAAAAACTTCTGTATACCCGTGGCCCCGTCTATGGCAGCCGCCTCGTAGATATCCCCCGGAATATTGTTAAGTCCGGTTGTGAGCAGCAGCATGTTAAAGGGGATGCCCACCCAGGAATTTGCGATGATCAGTCCCATCATGGCTGTATTTCCCTGGAGCAGCCAGCCCACCGGCTTGTCGATCAGGTGAAGGCTCATAAGGATGTAGTTGATGATGCCGTTTCCCTCAGCGAACATGAACTTGAACACCAGGGCCGTCACCGTCACCGGAAGCATCCAGCTGATAACGATAAAACCGCGGATGGGTTTGGAAAGGGCGAATTTCTTTGTGAAGAATATGGCAAATAAAAAGCCCAGGGTAAACTGAATGCTTAAGCATCCAATGGTATAGATAAAGGTGTGGACCAAAGCCTTCTTGAAGGTCACGTCTGCAAAGATGGCTTTGTAATTGGAAAATCCCGCAAACTCCCTGGCAGCGCTTGCGATGGTCTTGGCCGTCACATTCTGAAAGCTGATGATCCAGTTATATATGATGGGATATCCTATAAACGCCAGCATATAGATCACCGCCGGCAGTATGAAGAAGTACCCCAGTATCTGTTCTTTTTTCTCCCGCTTACTGTCCCACATAAGCAACCTCCCGTTCTTTTTCCTGGTTTTTGGTGCAAAAAGCCCCATCACATCACAATCCAGTACTGTCTGGCCTTGTACATGTGATGGGACTCATTCAAATACTTTATTTAGCGCCGATGGCGTCAATCTTGGCCTGTGCGTCCGCAAGGGCGGTATCCGCATCCTTCTGCCCTGTGAACACTTCCTGCTGGGCGGTATAGATGGCCGCGGATATCTCGGGCCAGTCCGGGGACGGTCCTCTGGACTGGGCAGTGGGCATTACCTCTGCAAACACGGAGTTAAGGGGATCATCCGCAAACATCTCCTGCACATTCACATCCGACCTTGGAGAGAAACGTCCGATGGATTTGCAGATTTCCTGTGATTTCTCCTTGCTGGTGATCCATGACAGGAACTTCCAGCTGGCCTCCACATTGGCGCCGGAGCAGATTGCCACATTCTCGCCGCCCAGTACGGATGCATAATCCCCGTCATCCGCCTTTGGTGCTTTTGCCACACCGTATTCCAGGTCCGGGGCGTCCTTGGCCAGGCCGGAGAACTGCCACGGTCCATTGATCATCATGGCTGCCTGTCCTGAGGCAAACTGCTTTTCCACGTCTGCCTGGGTCCAGTTTACGCACTCTCTGCTGATATATCCCTTTTCGATCATTCCGTACAGGAAGGACATGGACTCCTTGGCTCCGCCGCTGGTCAGGTCCGTTACGCTTCCGCCGGCCGACAGCAGCCATGGCATATACTGGAAGGTGCCTTCCTCATTGCCGATGGCAGATATGGCAAGTCCCTTGCATGTGTCCGTGGTCAGCTTTTCGCTTGCCGCTTCCAGCTCAGACCAGGTTGTGGGAACCTCCACCCCTGCTTCATCCAGCATCTTCTTGTTATAGAAAAGTCCCAGGCAGTTATTGCCCCAGGGAAGTCCGTATAATTTATCCTCGTAATAGCAGGAATTCAGTGAGCCTTCAAGGAAAGCAGCCTCATCCCAGGAATTATAAAGGTCGGTGATATCCTCAAACACGCCCATGGAAGCATAGGAGTTGTGGTCTGGGTTATCCACCATGCCGCAGTCCGGCAGTTCCCCTGAAACCACGCCAATGGTGTACTGTTTCATAAGCTCTGCCCTTGGCAGATACTGGGCCGTCACATGGACCTCGTCCTGGGAGCTGTTAAACTCATCCACGGCCTCAACCACATATTTTCCTTCCTTGTCCTCCGACATATAGTGCCAGAAGGTGATCTCCGTCTTGCCGTCCGCTGATGCCTTGGCGCTCTCAGCCGCCCCCGAAGCTGCTGTCTGTCCCGATGTCTGTGTGGATGCGCCCCCGCCGCCGCAGGCTGTAAGAGACCCGGCCGTCATGGCCAGCGCTGTTAATAATACAATACCCTTTTTCATTGTATACCTCCTCTGTTCTTTCTGTTCTAAGTATACCGTCCGGAAAGGGAACATAAAATTCCAATATCTTAAAAAAAGTGTATTATATCTGTTTTCTCTGGGCATCCACGGCAAACTGTTTGGCGGAAACCCCCGTATACTCCTTGAACACCTTTGAAAAATATTTCTGGTCCGGATATCCCACGCTGCACGCCACCTCGTATATTTTCATATCCGTGTTAAGGATCAGGTCCTTTGCCTTTTCTATCCTGATCTTTTTCAGGTAATTGGAAAATGTCATCCCCGTCTCCTTTGCAAACAGGTTGCTGATATATTCCGGTGTGAGCCTGAATTTCTCCCCAAAGGTATCCAGCCCCAGCCTCATGCCATAGTTTTCCTCCATGGTAACGATCATCTCCCGGACCACGGCCGAGTACTGCCGTACATCCTCCCTGGCTTCATGCCCCCGCTCGTCTGCGGTGAGTTTTGTCAGCAGCTCCTTTACATCCGATATGGTGATAGGCTTTAAAAGGTATTCCTGTACCCCCAGCTTAATGCCCTGGCGGGCATACTCAAACTCCGCGTATCCGCTGAGGATCACAAAGGTACAGGAAGCCCCCATCTCCTTGGCCTTCCCTATCATCTCCAGCCCGCTGATCTTGGGCATACGGATATCCGTGATAACAATATCCGGCTCCATATCCCGTATCATCTTTAAGCCCTCATATCCGTTTTCCGCTTCCCCGATCACCCTGCATCCCATATCCACTTTATTGATCAGTCTTCCAAGTCCCTGCCTGATACGGAACTCGTCCTCCACAATTACAATATTCTTCATTGGCAATCCCCTCTTACTGCATTCCATCTATGCATTCCATCTATACATTCCGCCCGTACCTTCCGCCACACATTTCCGCCACACATGCCGCCACACATTCCACTGATCAGCAGACCTGCTGCCGTTCCGGTATCACCAGCACAAACTCCGTGCCCTCTCCCCAGGTGCTGTTCACCGTGATCTCAGCCTCCTCCTGATAGTACAGCCTGAGCCGGTGGATGACATTGCTGATCCCAATGCTTTTGCTGTTAAGAGGCCCATTTTCACTGATCTCCTTCCGGATCTCAGCCAGAACCTCCCCCTTCATACCGCTGCCGTTATCCCGTATGCGGATTTCCAGTTTTCCGTCCTGGCGCTTAAAGGCTTTTACATAGATCATGCCACCTTCCTTCACCTCCTCAAAAGCGTGAAGAATGGTATTCTCAATAATGGGCTGCAGCAGCATCTTATAGATGGGAAATGCCATGGCTTCCTCTGTTATGTCGTATTCACAGTCAAACGAGTACTGGAACCTGTCCCGCTGGAGGAAAATATACTTTTTCAGCCAGCTGATCTCAGCCTCCAGCACCACCTCCATGTCAATATTGGAAATGCTGTAGCGCAGCAGGCTTCCCAGCACTCCCAGCATGTTGCTTATCTCCTCCTCATCATGCTCAATGGCCCTCCAGTTAATGGAATCCAGGGTGTTAAACAGGAAATGGGGATTGATCTGGGCCTCCAGGGCCTTGATCTCAGCGTGCTTCTGGCTGATAGCCGCCGCCTTGATCTCCTCATTTTTCTGTTTCAATTTTTCCACAAGGGAATTGACCCTGGCGGTCATGGTGTTGAACTGCCTTACGATCACATACAGCTCGTTCTTTTCATCCATCTCCACATTGATCTGCTTGGCATCCGTACCCTCGTAATTGTGGATGCCCTGGGCGATCTTCTGGATGGTCTGGATATATTTTCTGGAAATAAGAAACACAGTGGAAAAGTAAATGCAGGTAATGGTAAGCACCAAAACCACCACTGCCCTTACCATGTCATAGATATCCTTCCTGTACAAATCCGTGTCCACAATATTCATAATGGTCCATTCCGTACCCTCAATGGAATGACGCATTTCGGAGATCCGTTTGGTCTTGCCAAACTCCTCCTTTACATATTCCTTATAATTCAGGTTGATAAAATCAGGATCCGTGCCTGCCAGGATCCGGTCCTCCCGGTCCAGGATAATGGTGGCAACCCCGCTCTCCTTGCGCTTGTCCTCATTTCCCTCAAAAAGCAGCACGTCATTCTCCAGGGCCATCACCAGCACACCGCTCTGCTCCTTGGTGCGCAGGTTTTTTACCGGAAAGCCCATGAGCACCACATAATCCCCTTTGATCCCGCCCTCCCGCAGATTCACTGTGGCGATAAAGGTCAGCTTCTGTTGTTTTTCCACCTCGTCATGGATAACCTCCCGCTTCCGGTCATCGATCCAGATATTCTCATGGTTGCTGCTGTACCATTTGGAATAGGACGCATATCGTCCGCTGTCCCCCAGAAATGTAATGCTTCTGATCCTGTCATATGTATACACACTGCTCCTGAGCAGGTCTTCCATGTGGCCCACATCCATGATCAGGGTGTCCTCATTTCCCTCATTGATCCGTTTGGACAGACTGATATATTCCTTGTTGGTCACCAGCTCATAGAGCACATTCTCATACTCATCCATCCGCTCGTGCACAACCTCCTCATGCTGCCCGGCGTTCTGGTCCAGCAGGGTATTGGCTGCTTTTAATATGTTGTTGTAATAAATCGCGCTTATGAATAAGGTGATGATAATGATGGGAAGGACTGCAACCAGCAGATAGATGACAATAACCTTTCTCTGCAGGCTGGATTTGGTTCCCAAAAAGCGTTCTATGTATTTGTTCATATATCCCGTTCCCCGATTTTCATTTTCATTCCGTACTAAGACCATTATAGTTTAAGCTTCCGGGGGGAGCAAGGGATTTTCTCCAATGTGCCCCGGAATGGGAAAAGGCGCTCCCAGCCATCTCTTACAGATAGCCGGAACCGCCTTTGCCATACAGACTGTTTGTTATGTGGTGTCCTTCTTTTCTTTAGCCATTCGCTCCATGCGCCAAAGGGTGGTCCTGCTGACCCCCAGTTCCTTGGCAATATCCTGCTTCTTCTTCCTGGGTTTGAGGGAAGAGTAGATATCCTCCGGTCCATCCCGCTGTCCCCTGGGTGTTTTTACAACAGGGTCGGGGGACGGCTCACCGGAGCGGAAGATCTTAAGCATCTGTATCTCCTTTGACCCGATCTCCTGGGCATCACTGAGCACCACCAGGCGCTCGCAGATGTTGCGCAGCTCACGCACATTTCCCGGCCAGTGATAATCCATAAGGCACTGGACCGCCTCCGGGGACAGCTTCGGAATGGACTTTCCCATCTCACAGGCAAACCGGGTGAGATAAAAATCCACCATCTCCTGGATATCCCCGCTGCGCTCCCGCAGGGGAGGAATGGTGATATCCAGCAAATTCAGACGGTAGTACAGATCCGACCGGAACTGTCCCTCCTGTATCTTTTCTTCTATATTGATATTCGTGGCTGAGATCACCCTCACGTCCACGGGCTGAAGACGGCTGCTGCCGATGCGGCGTATCTCCTTTTCCTGGAGGACGCGCAGGAGCTTGGCCTGGAGCGCGGTGGGGATCTCACCTATCTCGTCCAGGAAAATGGTCCCTTTGTGAGCCAGTTCAAACAGGCCCGCCTTGCCGTTTTTGGAAGCACCGGAAAATGCTCCCGGCTCATATCCAAACAGTTCACTTTCCAGCAGGTTCTCCGGCAGTGCCGCACAGTTTAGGGCCACAAACGGTTCTGCGCTCCGCCTGCTCTCCCTGTGGATGCTGTGGGCAAACAGCTCCTTGCCGGTTCCCGTCTCCCCCACAATAAGGACATTGGAGTCCACCCGGCTGTACCGCTTTGCCATCTGGATATTCTCACGGATGGAGTGGCTGGAACCGATGATGTCGTCAAAGGAATACTTTGCAGTAAGTCCCTGTTTCGCAAGGCTGTGGCGTATCTTGCTCTCCGCCTCCAGGATCTGTTCCGCGTAGCGCACAATGATAATGGCGCCTTTGCCCATCTTATCCACAACAACAGGCTTATACTCCGTATACAGTTTCCGGTCCTCCCACTGGATGATCTCCTCCTTTTCCCTTCCGTTCTCCACCACGTCCTGCCATGTGAACCCCGGACAGACCTCCTCCACAGGGCGTCCCATAAAGTCCGATCTGGTTGACAGATGAAAGGTCCGGTACGCCTGGTTGTTCAGGGCCTGGATCTGCCCCGCCCCATTGACGGCCACCAGGGCATCGGAACTGGTGTTAAGGATGGCGCTTGTCATATTAAACCTGGCCCGCTCCAAATTGATGGTCCTGGCAGCGTCCATTGCCTGCTTTAACGCCTGCTCAATGGCAATGTCCTTGGTATGGATATGGACCCTTCTTAAATTCTCCTTGTCGCAGAGCCCGCACATGGTGCCCGCGCCCACAAATACGTCCGCCCCGCTCTCCCTTGCCAGATGTATGGCTTCAAGGGTGGATGCCTCATCCTGGATGGCATAGTATTTGATCTCCGCCTGGCACAGGCGTTCCAGCTCCGCCACTGCCCCGTTGTCCATGTACCGGACGCATAGGGCGATCTTCTTAGGTGCAAACTCCTGTCTGGCCTTGATCAGCGCCTCCAGGATATCGAAACTGGACAGCTGGATCTCCACCACATGCTTTTTGGGGAACAGTGAGATCAGCCTGTCATAGGTCATGCCCCTGGCCACCAGGATCTCGGCATCTCCGTGGCCTGACAGGGATTCGGGGGTGCCGAACACGTGAAGCAGCTCGATCTTTACATCATCCTGGATCGGGACCTTTCTCACAGCTGCCTCAAATCTGTCCTTCATATTCAAATACGGTATGAACATGCGTATAGTAACCATAGGTTCCCTTCCTCCCGCTTCCGGAGTCTGTCTGGACCTATCAAGGCCCTGCTCCGGATAAAAAATGTACCCAACTATGAAATATGCCAACGTGAACATTATATCATAATCGGGTACATCCGTGTACATTGGATTACAGCCGGCCGCGCTCAGGCCTGGACTTCCCCTACCGGTTGACCACGTTCTGAGGCTTTCCGTCCACAAACTGCCGCAGGTTATCCACTGCAATGTCCATCAGCCTCTGCCTGGATTCCCTGGGAGCCCATGCAATATGAGGGGTAATGATCATATTTTTCGCGCCCAGAAGGGGATTGTCCTCCCTGATAGGCTCTGTGGAAACCACATCCACGGCCGCACCGCTGACTTTTCCACTGTTTAGCCCCTCTTTCAGGTCCTCCTCCACAATCAGGGGGCCTCTGGAAGTATTGATGATCTTAACCCCGTCCTTCATCTTTGCAATGGTGTCCTTGTTGATGATTCCTTCCGTGGAAGGGAACAGGGGGCAGTGAAGGCTGATCACATCAGCCTCTGCCAGCAGCTGGTCTAAGGATACGTACCTGCAGTGTTCTGTTTCCAGATCTTTGTTGGGATATTCGTCAAAGGCAAGGACATTCATGCCCAGGGCCTGGGCGATCTGTGCCGTCCTCCGGCCGATCCTTCCGAATCCGATGACGCCGAAGTTTTTGCCGGCCAGCTCCATGAGCGGATGTTTCCAGAAGCACCAGTCCTGATTGTGGGTCCACTCCCCTGCCTTTACGCAGTCGGAATGCTCCCCGATATGGTGGCACAGTTCCAGAAGAAGGGCGATCGCGTACTGGGCCACCGCATCCGTTCCATAGGTGGGAATATTGGAGACCACCACCCCGTTTGCCTTGGCTGCCGCTGTGTCGATCACATTGTACCCCGTGGCCAGGACACCGATAAACTTAAGGCTGGGGCACTTTGCAATGGTCTCTGCAGAAATTGGTGTCTTGTTGGTGTACACCGCCTCTGCGTCCCCGATCCGCTCCAGGATCTTATCCGCGGGAGTCCTGTCATACACGGTCAGGGAGCCGATGGCTTCCAGTCCCTCCCAGCTTAAGTCTCCCGGATTCTCCGTATATCCGTCTAAAACAACAATTTTCATCATACTTACCTCCTTATCATGTTTCGTGTGCTCTTTCAGATTCCAACAGCACTCTTTATGCCTCATCCTCTACCAATGCCCATGCCCGGTTGATGACCCGCTTTGTATTGGCCAGGATGATATCCCCGTCCTCGCCTGCCCATGGCTTTACTTCCAGTGACAACACGTATGGCTCCTCTTTGTTAAAAAAGCCTTCCTCCCTTAACACGGTAAAAAAGTCAACCAGCTGCATTGTGTCATTGGCGCTCTCCGGGAAGCCGAACCGGGGATGCTGGTCCCCGTATGCCTCGCAGCCTTCCTTTACCACTGCGTTGCCGATATGCAGGTGGGTGATATAGGGGCGCAGGGTCTGGATCACAAACCGGGATGTCTCATAGGTGGTGGGGAAATGGGACAGGTCCACCAGCAGGCCGAAGTTATTGTGAGTCATGCGCATGTCGGCGGCAAACCTGGCAGCATAGGGCGCAGGTCCGATGAGGGCCGCTTTATCCATATCAAAATCAAATACCTCCAGCTCCACCATCATTTTCTTGGATGCGGCATAGCTGCACACAGCCCTGGTGGTTTTAAGAAGCTGGGCATATGCCTGGTCCTTTGTCTCAGGTTCCCATTTGCCTGCCAGGAAAGCAATTCCCTTTGCGCCCATATACTCGGCCTCATCAATGGAATCAATGAGCACTGCCTCAGCCTTTTTCCTGCCCTCCTCATCCAGGTCATTGGGGTTCAGCTTGGGCCCCAGCAGACGCGGCTGGGCTCCGTAACACACCTTCATGTGTCCCTGGGCCAGCATGTCCCTCACACGGTCCTTTGTATCCTGGTCCTCAATATGGGTGATTTCCAGGACGCTGAAATACTCATCGCAGCAAATGGTCTTAACCGATTCCAGGATGGGATAATCCACCGGCGGATGGGTCATCCACTGGATGGTTCCCACCTGAAAATATTTCTGAATTGGATCCTTCATAAATGATAAGCCTCCTTTTTGTTTATGCGTACTCCCGTAATCCCCTGGTTCTCAGAATTGCGGGAGTACACTCATTTACATCGTTATACCAGCTCCCAGGCCAGGTTCAGGGTACGCTTTGCATTGGCGATCACTGCTTCCGGCCACTCATCCTTCCACGGCTTTACCTCAAAGCTGACAATGGGGCGCGTCTTTTCATTGAGAAAACCAATGGTCAGCAGCAGCCTTAAGTACCTGGCCAGTTCCGGAACATCATTTTCACTGTTTGGGAATCCAAACCTGGGATGATTGTCACCGTAAGCCTCACACTCCGGGCTTTTGATCACCGTATTGCCCATATGGGCATGGATAATATATTCCTTTACCGGGAGAATGCTCTCCTCTATGGTCTCATGGATCATGGGAATATGGCTTAAGTCCACCATCAGGCCAAAATTGTCAAATTCCTCCCTGATGGTTTTGGCATACCTGGCAGCCAGGTGCGCCGGTCCGATCAGCGCTTTCTTGTCTATGTCGTAATCAAACACCTCACAGCAGATGGGCATGTCTCCCTTTTCTTTGGCATAGGCGCACAGTTCACGGGTGGATCTCAACAGCTGCTCAAAGGACTGTTCCTTTGTCTCCTCCCGGTAGCGCCCTGACAGAAAGGAGAAATCCACGCAGCCCAGCTCATAGGCCTGGTCGATCCCCTCCTTCAGCACGGCCACTGCCTGCCGCCTGCCCTCCTCATCCAGGTCGTTAAGGTTTAACCCCCTTGACAGGGTGCGCCCCTGACCGCCATAAGCCGCTGCCATGCGGCTTGTGCGCATCATGTCTGCCGCAGCGGTCCTCACATCCGGGTCATTGATGGAGGTTACCTCCACTGCCTCAAAGTAGTCGTCCTGCACCACTTTGCCAAGGCATTCAAGAATGGGACCGTCCCCGTCCCCAATGCCTCTGTAGGCCACGTGGAGGATCAGGCCCACTTTCATGAACCTTCTCATGGATTGTTCCATGGCTTACCTCCTTATTTCCGCCTGATCACTGCCCTGCACTTGCCGGCAATGGCCTGGGGACTGTATCCGTATTTTACAAGCAGCTCACCGTAGTCCCCGGACTCCGCAAAATCCACGGCGCCGATCCGCTCCATGGGAACGGGCTTGTTCTCCACAAGCACCTCCGCCACCGCACTGCCGAGTCCGCCGTAAATACTGTGTTCCTCCACCGTGACAATGGCGCCCGTCCGTATTGCGCACTGTATCACCAGATCCCGGTCAATGGGCTTAATGGTGTGCATATCCACCACGGTGGCAGAAATCCCCTCCTGTGCCAGGAGATCCGCTGCCTCAAGGGCCTTGTGGAGAACGGTTCCCGTGGTGATGATGGTCACATCCCCGCCTTCCCTTACCGTGATCCCCCTGCCGATCTGAAAGTCCATGTCATCGGAATAATACACAGGGGCCTCCGCCCGGCTGAGTCTTAAGTACACCGGCCCATCGTGTTCCGCCATGGCAAATACCGCTTTTCTAGTCTCCGTCCCATCGGCCGCCGTGATCACGGTCATGTTTGGAATGGCGCGCACAAAGGCCAGGTCCGTAATGGCCTGATGGCTGGCCCCGTCATAGGAATCGGACAGGCCGCAGTAAGTGCCGCACAGCTTTACATTCAGGTTGTCGTAGGCGATCAGGCTCTGGATGGGGTCCGCACCCCTGGTGGTCATAAAGACCGCAAAGGTGTTCACATAGGGGATCATCCCTTCCCTGGCAAAACCGGCTGCCATGGATACCATATTCAGTTCACTGATACCCACATTAAAATACCGCTCAGGAAACGCTTTTCCAAATATCCCGCTTTTGGTGGAGGACGCCACATCCGCCTCCAGGCCCACGATCTTTGTATTCTGTTCTCCCAGTTCCTTCAGTGCCGCACCATACGCATCACGGATCGCTATCATTTTTCCCATCACAGAGCACCTCCTAATTCAGTTTTTGCCTTGGCATATTCTTCGTCATTGATGGCCTTTCCATGCCATGTGTTTCTGCCCTCCATAAAGGAGACGCCCTTGCCTTTTACGGTTTTTGCCAGGATCAGGGAAGGTTTCCCGGACACGGCTTTTGCTTCCTTTACCGCCCTGCATATGTCTTCCACATCATGACCGTCACAGGGGACCACATTCCAGCCA
Organism: Clostridium sp. FS41; assembly: GCF_000954015.1. Classification (NCBI taxonomy): domain Bacteria; kingdom Bacillati; phylum Bacillota; class Clostridia; order Eubacteriales; family Clostridiaceae; genus Clostridium; species Clostridium sp. FS41. Next base: position 130,274 of record NZ_JYHN01000040.1, on the reverse strand, counting down.
AATGCCTCCCATTTTGCCCTCAGGTCACCCATGGGCATGATCTCCTCAAGGGTTCCGTCCAGCTGCACTCCGTTGTTGTCCAGAAAACCGATGAGATGGTCGGCTTTAAACTTGGAGGCGGACATAGCTGCCTCCCAGACACAGCCTTCCTGTATTTCCCCATCTCCCATGATCACATATGTATAGGAATCCTGTCCCTTGATCCTTGCGGACAGGGCCATCCCAAGGCCGGCGGACAATCCCAGCCCCAGAGGGCCTGTGGACAATTCCACCCCTGGGGTCTTGTGCACACATGGGTGCCCCTGAAGCATACTGCCGGCCTGACGCAGGTTCTTTAACTCCTCTTTTGGGAAAAATCCTTTTTCCGCCAGGACCAGATAAAGGATCGGGGCTGCATGGCCTTTGGACAGCACCAGATGATCTCTTCCCTCCATGGCGGGGTTCTGCGGATCCACGTTCATGATCTCAAAATACAGGGCGGTAAGTATCTCGGTACAGGACAGGGAACCGCCCGGATGCCCGGTCTGGATGCTGTGAAGCAGATCGATCAGCTGGTTCCTGAACCGGCTGCACTGTGTCTGTAATTCCTTTTTTCGTTCATTGGTCATTGTCTTATCTCCTCTTTATGGGCACGGAAGGATCCTGTTTCGGCCTTCTGCGTGCGATCATTGTCATTTCGCCTAAAAAAATCCACCCTCAGCAAAGTGACGCAAGTTTTTGTTTGATTTCCTCTACACACAGCCTGGGGCTGGTGAGCACAGGGCATCCGGTGACAGCGGCGATCTCATATTCTAAATGGGCCATGGATGCCTGGGCCAGGACAATACAGTCATATCCTGTAAACTCCTTTGCCTTTTCCATGAGGATCCGGTCATGTTTTTCCATGTCCATGGCCTTCAGCGCCTGAAATGCCTGGGCGCACACACATGTGTCAATGGAAAGCTTTTTCCCTGCCGTCTCCCCTTCCCTCTCAATCTTTGAAACAGTGGGATGGACCGTGCTCCCGGCAGTGGCCATGACCAGCACCCGCTCACCGTATGTGACACTTGCTTTTGCCATGGCGTCATCAATGGCGATCACCGGAACCTTTATAAACGGCCGTATCATCTCCACCGTGGGGGTCAGTGTGGAACAGGTTGTAACGATCAGATCCGCCCCGGTCAGCTCCTGGGCCTTGATGTCAAGGAGAAGACGGTTCCTGTTATCCGCGGTAAATTCCCCTTTTTCATTGGGATCATTGGCCAGATAATCATCCCACAGGTTGTGGACCGTTAGATCCGTTCCAATCTCCCGGCGCAGCATTTGGTCAAAACTGACTGCCACGCTTTTTACCGTGTGGATCAATGCAATACTTTTCATATCCCGCTCCTGTCTGCTGCTTTTCTTCCATATACCCGCTCTGCAATGGGTCCGAGACATGCCATGGCTCCCCTGGCAGCTTCCTTCATGGATGGGATCTGGAATATTTCCGTACAAAAATTGCCGTCATAGCCGCATTCTTTAAAAGTGGTGAGAATCTTTTCAAAGTCCAGCCCGCAGTGGCCGGGGTAGCGGCGGTTATTGTCCGCCAGGTGGACATGTATGTTATATTTGCTGTAGTCTCTGATGGCCTGGTACAGGTCCTTTTCCTCCAGGTTCAGATGGAAGACATCCATCATCAGCCGGAAGTTAGGACGGTCCACCCGCTCTACCATGCGGGCTCCCTCTGCCAGTGTATTAATAAAATTGGTCTGCATAATGGTCACTGTCTCAAGGGCAATGGCCACATTCCCGGGCGCCGCATAGTCTGCCAGTTCCCGGAAAGCTTCCACTGCCAGTCCCTCTGTCTGCTCATGGGAAAGCCGGGCACAGTACTGGCCCCTGACCCGGCCGATATTAATGTTGGCCCCAAGGTATCCGGCAAAATCAATGATCTCCTTGGTCCGTTTAATAGCCTCCCTGCGGATCTCCTCCTCGGGGCTGGTATAGCTCAGTCCCAACTGCCCAAACAGCTCCCCTGTGCACACCAGCGCGATGGATATGCCGTATTTTTCAGCTGTTCCCTTTACTTCCTCCCAGTCAAGTTCCCCCGGGTTCAGAGTCATAAGCTCCACGCCGTCATACCCAAGCCTTGCCAGATCCCCAAAGCTTTGATCCAGCGGCCCCTGATAGGCGGTGACGGAGTCGGCAACGGCCACGTCTGGAGTGGCTACCTGATAACATAGTTTCATCTTGCATTTCCTCCTTCCATAATATCCGGCATCTTTTACCGATGGGATTCTGATGTATTAAAGAGCAAAAAACATGCCAACTTTTCTCCCCCTTACAGGTCCCCATCAGGCCCCCTGTTTTCATTTTCTTTCACACCGGACCTTTGTTTCAATTATAACATGTTTCAAAAATGTTTCGTTTTGTTTCTGGTTTCTTTTCGGGAAATGTTTCAAAATGTTTCCCTTTTTCTTTTAGCCAAGATTCTCCTGGCGCAAAAGCCATGAGCCGAACAGCCTCCCTGTTCCCGACCCATGGCTTTTTCCTTTTATCTCCATCTGAACTTTACATCAGGCTCTCCTGCGGATCCTGCTCTTACTGGATCCCCATGCTCTCCATATAGTCCTTCTCATAATCTGTCACATACCCTGTGGCCGCTGTCATGTCCATATAGTTGCCGATCAGCTTGTTCTTCTCCAGATAATCCGTATTCCAGGCATCTGTCTCAGATACCTTCTTTAACTGTTCGCTCCAGAATGCCGCCGCTGAATCGCTCATGGCCGCCGGAGCCGCCACGCCGCGCCATACCGGCACTTCCACATTTTCATAATCGCCGATCTCGCTTAAGGTGGGGGCGTCTGCCAGGTTGCCTGTGTACCGCTCCGTGGACAATGCCAGCACCGGGATCAATGAACCTGCCGCCACATACTCCGTGGCTGCCGCGGGTTTGGATATAACAAACTCAATGTGGCCTCCCAGGGCTGCTGTGATGGCATCGCCGGTGGAGTCATATGTTATGTAGGTCATCATATCCTTACCGATTCCCAGCTCCGCGATCAGGGCATCGTAAGTGGCGATATCATCTCCCTTGGAACCGCCGATCACCACCTTGGTCCCGCTCTTAGCCGCCTCTATAGCCTCGCTGAAATCAGCGTATTGTGTCTGGTCCCCCTTAAAGATCAGCTGCTTATCCACTGCCATGACGGCCAGGATCCTGAAGTTGGAGGAGCGGTTCTTTGTATTCTGCACCATAGGCATCAGGTCGCCGCTGTTAAACGTTAAAAGGGTGTAATCCGCCTTTTTCCCCTTTGTGCCGGCAACTTCATTTCGCCCGATCTCGCCGCTTCCGTCCGTCTTGTTTGTGACAATAATGGTCTGTCCATTGACCAGACTATCCTTGACCATGATATCAGATATCATCCTGGTATAGATGTCGCTGCCCCCGCCCGGACTGGACGTGACCACCCAGTTGATATTGTCCTTTGGCTCAAAGGGTCCATCGCTGCTGCTTTCCCCGCATCCTGTCATCACAGCTGCCGCCGCCATAGCTGCTATTGCCAGTAACATATTCCTTTTTTTCATTAATAAACCCTCCTATGATATTTTATGGTAAAACCGTCAAGCCTTTGATCTTGCTTTCCTTATAACTGCCTTGATAACGGGTGCAAATATAAATGCCAGGAAAATCAGCATCAGCACACAGGTGATCGGTCTTGTAAAGAAAATGTCCAGGCTGCCTCCTGAGATCATAAACGCCTTGCGCATATTGGACTCCAAAAGCTTTGCCAATACAAAGGAAAGCAGCATGGGCGCTGTTGGGAATCCGCTCTTTGTAAGGATATATCCCAGCACGCCTGACAGAAACATTACGATCACACCATACATGGAATAGCTGGAGCTGTAGGACCCAACCACACACACCGTGATGATAATGGGTATCATAAATTTCACGGGCACGGACAGTATCTTGATCAGGAAAGGAATCACGCCAATGGATACGATCAGTGTGAAAATGTTGGACAGGAACAGGGAAGCGATCAGGCCCCATGTAAACTCCGGTTCATTGGTAAACAAAAGAGGTCCGGGGTTCAGTCCCCACATCATAAGTCCGCCCAGGAGCACGGCTCCGGTCCCGCTTCCCGGAATCCCCAGTGCCAGCAGCGGAGCAAATGCCCCTGCCGCTGCCGCATTGTTTGCAGCCTCCGCGGCAGCGATCCCCTCGATGGCGCCGGTTCCAAGCTCCTCCTCGCTCTTAAACTTCTTCTGGGCCGCGTATCCCATAAAGGCGCCAGTGGTTGCCCCGGCTCCCGGGAGCACGCCCACAAAGGTGCCCATAAGGCCGGAACGTATGGCCGGAGGCAGAAGCCTTTTAAAATCATGCTTTGTCAAAAGGCTGCCTTTGATGGTCAGCTTCATATCGTGGTTTGCCTTTGCGTCCGCCCCCCGTTCCATCACCAGGTTAATGACCTGGGAAAAGCCCACCGTGCCAATGATAAAAGGTGTAAAGGGAATACCGCCCAACAGATACATGCTGCCAAAATCATAACGGGGAGAACCGGACAGGGTATCCATTCCCATGCTTGCCAGCAGGATTCCCAGCATTGTGATAACCACGCCCTTGATGGGATTTTCGCCCACAAGCCAGCTGATGGATGTCATGGCGATAAACAGCAGGGCCGTCATTTCGGACGGGCCGAATTTCAATCCTACATTGGCCAGGGCCGGTCCAGTAAATGTCAGGATGATGATGCCGATGGTTCCGCCGATAAAGGAAGCCATGTTGGCGGTAAACAGTGCCTGACCCGGACGTTTCTTTTTAGCCGCCATGGGATAACCGTCCATGGCCGTACAGATGGCCGGTGAATCTCCGGGGATGTTCAGCAGGATGGCGCTGAACGCGCCGCCGTACATATTAGAATAATAAAGGGCGCCCAGCATGATGATCGCCGTGGTGGGATTGAATTTGTAGGTAAGGGGCAAAAGCAGGGCAACGCCTGCAAGGCTTCCGATACCGGGCATGGCGCCCACGATCAGCCCCAGAACAGCGCCCATCATGGCAGCGCCTACGTTGCTGAATGTAAATAAAGTGGAAAAGCCTCCTAACAACAGTTGTATATTCTCCATCTTTTACTGCTCCTTTCCTATAAAATGTATTCCAAAAGGCCCATGGGGAAATAAACTCCCAGCCACAGGCGGAACACGCCCACGGAAATAGCCACACAGACAGCCAGCACGATCAGCGTATCCTTCCAGCTTGTACGCTCAAACACCTTCAGCCACAGTATGATAAACAGATAACAGCTGGGCAGAAGGCCGATAATATAGCTTCCAACTATGATCCCCGCGCCTCCGGCAATGACCAGAAGTTCATTCCTCTCGTACCTGGCTGATCCCTCATCTTTTAAAGACTGGATAAAAGAAGTAATACTGGTCAGGAACATGACAATTGCCATGATCGCCGGGAAAAATCCCGGCATCGGACCATCGACATCACTCCAGAACCCCAACTGCGTAAATCCAATCACTGCAAATACCACTGCGAACACTGCCAGCAGCAGCGGTACGATCTGTTTTGTCCCTATCCTTTTCATATAAACCTCCCTTTTTAAGTACACATTGCTTATGCTCTCAGGTGGTTGGCCATCCTTGCCGCCATTTTAACCGCATTCTCAAAGGCAGATGTTTTTACGATCCCCTTGCCTGCAATATCATAGGCGGTTCCATGGGCACATGTGACAATGGGAGCCGGAAGCCCTCCCGCAATGGTGATCCCCTGGTCAAATCCCTTTAATTTCAGCGCAATCTGCCCCTGATCGTGATACATGGTCACCACACCGTCAAAATCTCCGTTAAAAGCCTTGATAAACAGGATATCCGATGGATACGGCCCATAGGCGTCAATCCCCATTTCCCTGGCTTTTTCAATGACCGGAGCAATCACATCAATTTCTTCGCGTCCGCATTTCCCGCCCTCTCCGCAGTGGGGGTTCAAAGCTGCCAGCGCAAGCCTGGGCTTTTCGATTCCCGAATTTTTCAGAGACACATTGGCAAGGCGCACCGCCCTCATAATGGTCTCCTCCGTCAGGTCATGGCTTACCCGGCTGATGGGAATATGGCTGGTGGTCCTAGTGGTCCACAGATCTCCCAGGACATTGATCTCCCCAAAGGGTTCTGTGTGCTGGAACAGATGGGCCATGTAGTGATGCTCACTCTCAAAGGGGCATCCTGCTTTGATCATGGCCTGCTTATTCAGTGGCGCAAAGCAGAAACCTTCAATCTTTCCATCCTTATAAAGTTCAATTCCGGTTCTCAGCATATCCAGGCAGGCCTGTCCGCTTTTTACGTTGATCTGTGCATAGGGAACTTCCTCAGGATCCAGATCCCTCTGATCCAGCACAGGGATCCCTTTACTCCAGTCCGCATCCTCCACCCGGCTGATCACCTGCATGGGGATCTCCAGCCCGCAGATCTCAGCCCCGCGCTGAAAGATCCTCGCATCTCCGATCACCACCGGACGGCAGTACTCATCATAGAATCCGGATGCTGCCAGCTTTGCTATGATCTCAGCTCCCACTCCGGCTCCATCTCCTAAAAGCATTCCTAATATTGGTTTTGTGTTCATAAAAAATCACCCTTCCTTTTTTTTATTTTGTTTTCACATCTATGCCAATTAATAAAGCAAAATCTGTGCCAACTTTTCCAGTAAGGATGATTTTTTTATTTTTCACTGTTTTTTCCCCTGATTCCGTTGTATATTATGTATAATTCCAGTCATATAAAGGAACATCTATGGGCTATTTTTTCCATTTTTTTGTTTCACCTTTATATTTTGTTTCCAAAATGTTTCATTATGTTTTTTTGTTTTATTTTGTTTCATTCAACAAGCCGTATTTCTTCATCTTCCGCCACAGAGTACTTTTATCAATCCCCAAAAAGGCGGCTGTCCTGCCCCGGTTATACCCGGAACACTCCAGTGCTTCTATTATGGCCTGCCGTTCCGCTTCCTTAAGGTTTGTGTTCCTGGGTATTTTCCCTTCCCCGGTTCCATATGTGTTATTATCATGTGTACCATTGCCATATGCGCCGCTGCCCGCCTCCGTTATGCCGGGCAGCGCCTGGCGTACCTCTCCCGCCCCTGCCACGGGACGTTCGCAGAGAATGCAGATACGCTCGCAGAAATTGCGGATCTCCCGCACATTCCCCGGCCAGTCATAGCGCAGCAGCAGTTCCATCCCCTCCTCTGATATGTTCTCCAGCACACAGCCGGTGCGCCCATGCTCAAAGCCGGTCATACTTCTGATAAGAAGGGGAATGTCCTGTTTCCGCTCCCTGAGAGGCGGAATATCCAGTTCCAGAACATCCAGGCGGTACAGAAGGTCCCTTCGGAAATTTCCCTGTTCCACCTCCCGTTTCAGGCTTTTGTTGGTGGCGCATATGACCCTCACATCAATGGGGATCACGGTATCATTTCCCAGGCGTATGATCTCCCGCTCCTGGAGCACTCTTAAAAGGCGGCTCTGAAGTTTTGGGGAAATGTCGCCGATCTCATCCAGGAAGATCGTCCCTTTGTGGGCAATCTCAAAAAATCCCATCTTTCCGCCCTTTGCAGCTCCTGTAAAGGCGCCCTCCACATAACCGAAAAGCTCACTTTCCAGCAGATCCTCGGGCAGAGCCGCGCAGTTGATGGCCACAAAGGGATTCTTGCGCCTGGGACTCAAGTTGTGGATGCTCTGGGCAAACAGCTCCTTGCCGGTGCCGGTCTCACCGTGGATCAGAATATTGGAATCCGCATAGCTGTATTTTTCAGCTGTTCTGATCAGGCTTCCCATGGCCTGGCTTTGGTACAGGATATGCGTAAAGTCGTACTTGGCTGTAAAACCCGTGGAATAGATCCTCTTTCTCAGCTTTCCCTCCTCTGCCTGGATCTGCTCTGTCCCCTGGAAGGTGATCACCGCCCCAAAATCCTCGGACTCACCGGAGACAGGGACACAGTTGACCATCACCGGGCGGCCGGAACAGTCATAGACCTCGGAGAGTATCTTTTTCTTTTTGCAGATCACCTCATCCATCTTTATATCCGGAAATATCTCCCTGATATCCGCTCCAACCAGGGATTCCTTGCGCTCTCTCATATAAGAATAGCAGCAGCTGTTGGCCAGGGTGATGATTCCTTTTCTGTTAACGGACAGGATCCCCTGAAAGGAGTAGTTCATAATGCTGGCAATCTCATCCCGCTTTTCCCGCTCATACACCGTGATGGCGGCCAATGCCAATGCCTCTGTGATAGCCTGGTTCACCGCCTCCCTGCCGGAACGTATCATCACAGCCGGGATATTGCACTGTTCCGCAATCTGTACCGTGGAATATCCCCCCACTATGACCTGGTTCCCATCCGCCTTTGCCCGCAGCACCGCTGTCTCCAGCTTTGTCTCATCATCCTCCGCATAGCAGCTCACCATCAGGTCAGGATATACCTGGTTCACCTGTTCCGCCCCATAGACCATGTTAAATGCCCCCACCACTGCGATCCGTTTCACATCCCACCGTTCCAGGCACACATGAATGGCGGCCAGCACGTCATAGCCCGTGGTCTTAAGCTCCACACAGGGAATCTTCCTCCGCTTCAGGGTATGGGCCGTAAATCCCCTTGCAATGATCACATCCGCTTCCACATGCTCCAGTTTATTATTATAATAGTCCTGGACCACCCGGTACTGGATATCCCTGGATTCCGGCCGTTCACCGATGACCCGCTGGATCACCGGCAAGATATTGGGGTATGGTGCGAAAAATACAAGTTTAACCATAAAGCTCCTCCTTTTTCATCGTTCCCTCCGCTTGATACTCCCTCCAAGCTGAAGTCTCCGGCGGACTTCCTAAGGTGTACTTCTTAAGTTATACTTCTTAAGGCGTACTTGAATCATTCTATCTTATTAATTGCAAAAATGGAATTAAGAAGTTGCAAAGAATGGTAAAATTGCAATTGTTGCATATTCACCGGTTTATGGCTTTTTGCAGATTCGGGGGCGAATTATTATACAAAGTTCCCAATTATCTTTACCCATTTTTATATTATTTTCACAAAAAACATTTTTATCGGAACCCTTCCACCAATATGGCATGGCTTTTGCTTTTATATACAGGCAGAAAACATTGCAATGGTTCGTAAAAATCAAATCAAAGGAGATTAGATGATGAAATTACTGGCAACTATGAAACGATTTCCTGCAGGTGTTATGGTAATCCCCCTTCTTTTGGGATGTACCATGAATACATTCTTCCCCAATGCCCTGACCATCGGCGGCTTTACCACGGGTCTGTTTAAAAACGGCGTTCCCACCCTGATCGGCCTTTTCCTGTTCTGCAGCGGCGCTACCATTGACGTAAAAATGGCCGGAGCCACGGTATGGAAGGGTGTTGTGCTCACCGCCCTTAAATTTTTTATCGGCTTTGGCCTGGGGCTGCTGCTAAATGCCCTGTTTGGGGAGGCCGGTTTTCTGGGCCTGGCTCCGCTGGCAGTGATCGGGGCCGTGACCAATTCCAATGGCGTGATCTACGCAACACTGGCCGGTGAATACGGGGATGAGACAGATGTGGGGGCCACCTCCATCCTGGCCCTTAATGACGGACCCTTTTTTACCATGATCGCCCTGGGCGCTTCGGGAATGGGCAACTTTCCGGTCACTGACATTATTGCAAGCATCATCCCCATGGTGATCGGATTCATCATTGGCAACCTGGACCATGACTGGAGAAAAATACTGGCAACCGGCATGATCCTCCTTCCCCCGTTTAACGGCTTTGCCCTGGGAGCGGGCATGAACTTCCGCAACATCATAAGCGCAGGCATGTCCGGTATTGTACTGGGGTTGTTAACTGTTTTGGCCACCGGCCTGCTCTCCTTTTTTATCTACAGCGCCCTTCGCAGGAAAGCGGATCCCATGGGCGCCGCCATTGGCACCACTGCCGGAGTGGCCACCACTACCCCCACCGCCGTGGCCATGGCAGATCCGTCCTTCCAGCCCCAGGTGGAGACCGCCACTGCCCAGACAGCTGCCGCCGTGGTCATCACAGCCGTACTCTGCCCCCTTCTTGTATCCTGGCTGGCTAAATTTTCCAAAAAATGGAATGCGGCCCATGGGATTATGGAAACAGACATGGCCCTCGATCCCCTTTTGGAGGAAGCAGGCACCAACATTGAAGAATAGCGGAAGGAGGTATAATAGAAATGAACCGATTGATTTTGCGCGCTGACATGATATTGCAGGGCAAGGAGCTGGCCCCCGTGGAAAAAGGCGCCCTTGTAGTTGAAAATGGACGCATATGCGATATATTTCCACAGCACGTCCTGGACGGTCATCCCATTGAGGACGCCCGGGAGTTATGCTTTCCGGGCCAGACCCTGATGCCGGGTATGATCGAATGCCACAACCATCTGTGTATTGACGCCACTCTGCCGGACCACCTGGAACTGCTGGAATGGAGCAGCGAATGCCAGCTCACCATCCTGGCCCTCAAAGGCTTGGAGGAAGACCTCCTAAGCGGTGTCACCACCGCCCGATGCATGGGCGATAAGTATTACATTGACGTGGCTATGAAAAAGATGATCCAGGAGAAAAAGATCAAGGGGCCCAGGCTTCTGGCAGCCGGTATCGGCATGAAGGGAAGCCATGGGGCAGGTTATATCGGAAGCCCCCACTGCGGTGCTGAGGAGATCAGGGACACCTGCCGGAAGAACATGAAAAAAGGCGTGGATCTGCTGAAGCTCTTTGTAACCCCCGGGGTCCCGGATCCCAATTCCTCCTTTGTTCCCAGTTTCCTCAGCCCGGAGGAAATTGCCATGGCTGTCAGCGAAGGGGCGCGGCTGGGGATTCCCGTGGCCGCCCACTGCATCGGGGGCCAGGGCTTAAAGGACTGCATAGAAGGCGGCGTACAGGTGATTGAGCACATGTATATGGCCACGGAGCAGGACGTGGAACTGCTGGCCGCCTCCAACTGTGTGGTGGACCTTACCTCCGGCATCTTCCTGGATCCCAGCAGGGAAGCGTTCCTGTCCCCCTCCAACGCCAGGAAGGTGCGCCTGAACCGGCCCCGTGTGCGGGAAAATGTAGCCCGTATTCTTAAGGCAGGGCTGCCCTTTGTCCTGGGCACGGACGCCTATCACGGATATCTTTACCGCGAAGTGGAATATGCGGTGGAGCTGGGAGCCGATACCGTAACCGCCCTTCAGGGAGTCACCTCCCATGCGGCTGACATCTGCGGCCTGGGCCATAAGCTGGGAAGCCTGGCTCCCGGGCTGGCTGCCGACATCATTGCCGTAAAGGGCAATCCCCTGGAACAAGTCTCCTGTCTGTCCCAGGTGGGATTTGTAATGAAGGACGGGACGATCTGTAAACAGTAAAAAAACAGCCGGCCGGTACCTTTTAGATACCAGCCGGCTGAGTTTTTTCCATTCTTATAGCTATGCCAGGAGACCCCTGATATAGGAAGCCAGTTTCTCGTCCCTGCATGTTTCAAAAAAGAGCTCTGAGAATTTCTCTCCCGCAAACGCTCCCTTCACAAGTTCCTGATCCAGTCCCCGGAAAATCTCCACCAGGTCCTCCTTAAATGTGACCTTGCGGACTTCGTCCAGGATCTTCTTATTCCTCTGTTCCGGCACTGCCCTCTCCCTGGGATATCCCTGGCCCGATGGCTCGCAGAACAGTTTTTCAAAAATATATTCCAGATTCAGGTCGCCGCCCCAGCCAAATCCCTTTGCAAAAGGAAGGGCAATGGCATTGCCGTCATTGATCTGGGCAAATGTATATGCGTCCAGGGCATCCTCCACATGGCCGCAGATCACACCCGGAAAGGAATTGCAGGCCAGCATGGCGCCCTCCCCTGTTCCGCATCCGGTTACCACATAGTCGGCCGCCTTGCTGTTAAGCAGAGCTGCCGCCAGGATCCCCACCTGTACGTATGTAAGCTGTGCCTGGTCCTCTGCCGTGTACATGCCGTAGTTATCCACTTCATAGCCATAGTGGTCGGCCACCTTTTTTAAGGCATGATAGATCATTCCGTTCTTGGCTCCCTGGCTGTTTTCATTGATAAGCGCGATTCTCATATCTTCACCTCTCACTTGATTTTGTCCCCGGAGTGCAAAGCCGTACTGCCGGCCCTGCACCTGCGGACACTTACAAGCATATCGCTCAACCGATCCCCTGTCAATAAGATCTTGATGGTCTCCTTAAGAGAGCTTGATGAGATCTTATCTGAGGCTCATCCCGGCCTTCAGCATCCTGAACATCCTGTCAGCCGCGCTCACATACAGCTCCTCGGAGCGGTCCAGGGCTTCCTCCAGCTCCATGGCCCCGTTGATGGTGGTCATGATGCTGTCCACGCCGTGATCAAAGATTGTCTCCGCCTTGTGGCCCATACCGCCTACAATGGCTACCACGGGGATCCCCCTCTCTTTGCACCGCTGGCCGATGCCGCTGGGCACCTTGCCGAAAGCGGACTGCCAGTCCATTCTGCCTTCCCCTGTGACAACCAGGTCCACGCCCTCCAGCAATTCATTAAAATGCACCAGGTCCAGCACTGTATCGATTCCCGATTTCAGGTTTGCCTTAAGGAATACACAGAAAGCCGCCCCCAATCCACCGGCTGCCCCGGATCCGGGGATCTTATCCACATCCACGCCCAGTTTTTCCTTGATCAGAGCTGCGTAACGGATCATTCCGCCTTCCATGATATCCAGGATCTCAGGAGTACCGCCCTTCTGCTTGCCGAATGTATAGGTGGCTCCGTCCGGACCGGTCAGAGGGTTGGTCACATCGCACATCACAGTGAACCTGGCCTGTGCCACGCCGTGGTGAAGGCCGCTCACATCAATATCAGCCACCTTGGTAAGGTCCTCCCCTTTTCCTTCCAGCTCATTTCCCCGGTCATCCAGGAACTTTACTCCTAGCGCACGCATGGCCCCCATTCCGCCGTCATTGGTAGCGCTGCCGCCAATAGCAATGGAGATCTTCCTGTATCCCCTGTCCAGGGCATCCCTGATCAGTTCCCCGGTTCCATAGGTGGTGGTATTCAGCGGGTTACGCTTCTCGGCGGGAACCATGGGAAGGCCTGATGCGGCCGCCATCTCAATGATGGCGCTGTCCCCCTCAAATTCCCCGTAAAAGGATTCACACTCCTCCATGAGAGGTCCGTGTACCGTAAGTCTGCGATAGGTGCCGTTAAGGGCTGAGATCACCGCATCAATGGTTCCCTCCCCACCGTCAGCCACAGGCACGCCCGCAGTCTCACAGCCCGGAAAAATACGTCCCGCGGATTCCTCCAGCAGGGCAGTGATGCGCTCAGATGATAAGGTTCCCTTAAATGAATCAGATGCAAATAAAAATTTCATGTTCCGCCTCCCAAATAATCATTGATTTCATGTATGTCCCATGTGGTTTCACTATCTACTATTTTAGTGGTTCCAGGCATTTCCGTCAATGTTTTACAAGACAATCATTTTTTATTTTATATATTCCACAGAACAAATCTCCTCCATCTCATCCTTTATATCCCTGAAAAACAGCATGGCCATATAGAATACAGTGGCCTGGCTCACGAGGCGGACATCATACCCGGTCAGTTCCTTTAACCGCTTCAGCTTGTAAGTCAGCGTGTTTTTATGGATGTGAAGGGTCTGTGAAGCTGCATGAAGGGAGCCCTCGGACTCAAAATACGCTTCCAGAAGACCCATCCACCGGCACAGCTCCTCATAGCTGCATTTCTTAAACAGTTTATGGATGTACTCCGCCTTCACCCCATCTCCCAGATCCTCTGTAAACAGTTCCAGGGTTACGCTGTCATAGGTGAGGATATCCTGTTTGGCCATGCCGGCGGAGCGCCAGGCCTTGTTGGCCTGTCCATAGGCCACATGGATATCCTCCGCCCTTCCGTCAATGCCCACCACCATGCGGATATTGAATTTTTTCAGCACAGCTGTGCGGATGCGCCCGGCCAGCTGCTCCATCTGGCAGTCGGAGCATTTTTTCACCAGGATCACCTGCCTGCCGCCGCTTCTGAGCACAAGGCTGCCTCTGCCTGCAAGGGATGCGCTCTCCTGTTCCACCTGCTCCAGCAGCTTTTGTCCGGCTGCCGTGGATGCGTACTCCTCCAGTTCCCTGGCACTGGCCACCATCACACGCCTGGGCACTGCAATGTCAATGCCCAGGGCAAATCCCCTCTCCTCCAGGATCTTGGGCTGCATCAGCCCGCTGCCGATCACCCAGTCCTCCAAAAAACGGTTCAGGACCCTCTGCCCCATGCGGCGCTCATCCTGTTCCGCATTTTCCCGGATGAGTATTTCCACCATCTTTTTTACAACCTGTCCATAGCCCACCACTTCGCTGTAAAGTCCCGTTATCCCGATCACACCCACGATCCTTCCCCCATGGTTAATGGGAAGGTTTAACCCTGGTCTGGAGGTGGCAGTGGCATGCTCCTCCTCCACATACAGCTCGGTCAGATGCTCCTCGATCACCCTCCCGGCCCCCTCGTGAAGGCTGCCGATCCTGGTCTCATCCGTACTGGCGATCACATATCCCCTGCGGTCCATCATGTTGATGTTCTGCCCCACAATAGCCCCCACTTCCTCCACAACAGACTGGGCCCCCTGCCGTGACAGCTTCAGCCCGCTTTCCATTTCCAGTTCATACTGTTCCATATCCCCTACCCCCAGGTTTTAAAAGGGCTGCCCCTGAATATACCAGGTGCAGCCTTTTATCGGTTACGTGTTCCCTATATCGATTGATAGTCCTATTTGTAGATCGGATACTTATCACAGAGTTTTGTGACCTCGCCCCTGATATAATCAGCCTGATTCTCAAAGTCCGTGGCAGCCAGCCAGATGCACTCGGCAATTTTAGGCATATCCTCTTCCTTCAGACCCCTTGTGGTGATGGCCGGTGTTCCAATGCGAACGCCGGATGTGACAAACGGGCTTCTGGGGTCGTTGGGAACCGTGTTCTTGTTCAGCGTAATAAACACCTCATCACAGCGGTTCTGCAGTTCCTTGCCGGAAACATCCATTCCCCGCAGGTCCACCAGCATCAGGTGATTGTCCGTGCCCCCTGTAAGGAGCTTGAAGCCCTGGTTCTGAAGAGCCTCTGCCAATGCCTTTGCGTTTAACACTACCTGGTGCTGATATTCCTTAAACTCAGGTCTCAGGGCTTCCCCAAAGCAGATCGCCTTGCCGGCGATCACATGCTCCAGCGGTCCGCCCTGGGTTCCCGGGAAGATAGCCTTGTTAAAGTTAAACTTCTCAGCCGCTTCCTTGTTGGCCAGGATCATGCCTCCCCTGGGTCCCCTTAAGGTCTTGTGGGTGGTTGTGGTCACTACGTCAGCGTAAGGAATGGGGCTTGGATGCTCCCCTGCTGCAACAAGGCCTGCGATATGGGCCATATCTACCATGAGATATGCGCCTACTTCGTCAGCTATTTCACGAAATCTCTTAAAATCAATGGTTCTGGCATATGCGCTGGCGCCTGCCACAATGAGTTTTGGCTTTGCCTCTTTGGCGATCCGCTCTAACTCGTCATAGTCAATGTATCCCTCGTCATTCACGCCATATGGTACGATATTGAAGTAAAGGCCGGAAAAGTTAACTGGGCTTCCGTGGGTCAGATGGCCGCCATGGTCCAGATTCATACCCATGACCGTATCCCCTGGTTTTAACATGGCGACAAATACCGCCATGTTGGCCTGTGCTCCGGCATGGGGCTGGACATTGGCGTAATCACAGCCAAACAGTTTCTTGGCACGCTCGATTGCCATGGTCTCCACCACGTCCACACACTGGCATCCGCCGTAGTAACGCTTTCCTGAATATCCCTCCGCATACTTATTGGTAAGTACGGTTCCCATCGCCATCATCACCGGCTCAGAAACGATATTCTCAGATGCGATCAGCTCCAGGTTGCGTCTCTGGCGCGCGCACTCCGCCTGAATGGCCTCGCCCACTTCCTTGTCATATCCGGTAATAAAATCCATTACTTCATTAACCATTGTCCTACCTCTTCCTTTCGTTTTCGCCTGCTAACGTGACAGCCTTTTTCTGCTGATTATAACCTATCTATGGTTAAAAAGCAAGTCATAGAGCGGACTCCGGAGAGAATAGACTGACAACTTTTTAACGCACTTCTTAATGTTTCCGTAATAATCATAGTACTTTCTTTATACTTTAGACACAATTTGGTCACAATTATAGTCTATTATCAAATTCGTTCCAAAAATTTACGTTTTATGGAAAATCTCATCGGGAGGTTTTCAAAGGAGAGGAGAACTATTATGAAAAAATCTATGACAAAATCCATGACAGCTGTTCTGGCAGCAGCAATGATCGCAGCAGGACTGACTGCTTGCGGCGGTTCTGACAACAAGGCAGAAACCACCACAACTGTAGAGACCACTGTAGCTGCTACAGAGGAGACCACCACAGCAGAGGCTTCCGAGGAAGAGACCACTGTTGCTGAGGAAACAAGCGAAGAAGCTGATGCAGAAGCTACCACAGAAGAAGCTGCCGATGCTGAGGAATCCACTGAGGCTGAGGCTTCTGAGGAAGAGTCCACCGAGGCTGCCGCTGACGCAGCAGCTGCTGTAGAGGAGACAACTAAGGCTGCTAACTAATCAGCGTTAGGCAAGACCAAAAGGCCGGGGCATTTGTTTGCCCTGGCTTTTTTAGTCCAAAATAATGACAAATGTCATTCCACCTGTTACAATCAACATCTGTTTCAATTCCCCGGACCAGGTTATAATGATCTTATAAGAAAGGGGGGCGAAACAATGAATTCAAATGAATTTTACAATGAGTTAAAACACCTCACCCAGCTGGGATATCTGGACCAGGTCCAGCTTGACCGGATCCGGGACGAGTACATAGAAACCAGGAGGGACCACCGTAACATGTTCCTGATATTTGCCTTGTTAGGTGTGATCTTTGTGGGAGCGGGCGTGATCTCCCTGTTCGCCTATAACTGGTCCATGTTTTCCAGGGAAATGAAAGCCCTGATCTCATTCCTTCCCCTTTTTGGCGTTCAGGGACTCCTTTACTGGAAAATACGCACCCAGGCGTCCGATGTATGGATCAAATCCCTTACCCTGGCTCTTGGCATTGCGTTTTTATCCGCTCTGGGTCTGATCTACCAGGCGTACCAGATCTCCCTCAGCCTTCATTCCATGCTGCTCACCGGCTTTCTGGTCATGCTGCCCGTGGTCTATCTTTTGGACGGATATTATCTGGCCATCCTGTACATGGCGGGCATATGCTGGGCCGGCGGAAACAGTGACTACACCCTGTTAGTCCTCCTGTTGGTCCCCTATTATATCAATCGGGTGAAACAGGGGGAGACCTGCTGGCAGTTATCACTGTGTTTCTTTTTCTGGATCCTTTATCTGGCCTTCCTGTACCTGTCAGGCGGCGCCTTTTATGCATGTGTCCTTGTGCTGTTTATCTATATGACCATTGAAAAGCCCGGCCTTTACCCCAGGCTGGCGGGAAGGCTGCTGTACACAATGCTGTTTTTAAAAGCTGCCTTTTATGTGTTCTTTAATGAGCTTACAGAACTGTTTGCGTACGGGGAGCCCAACCGGTATTTTCCTCATCTCCCCCGGTTCCTGCTTCTGGCACTGATGATCGCGGCTCTGGTCCGGCTGTATCTGTTTTGTCGAAAACAGCCAGAGGATGGGCGTGTGGGCCTGCTCCTGTCCCTGATCCTGTGCAGCCTGCTGGTAACAGACCTGATCCTGTTCCCAGAGACCTATGTGTTTGCTTATGAAGTCCTTGTGAATCTCTGCCTCATTGCATTCAGCCTGTACAAGCTGCTGGCAGGTGTAAAGGCAGCCAACCTTCCCTCTGTCCGGCGCTACACGGCCGCCATCATCCTGTATATCCTGTTCAAGGTATTTCTCGGGAATTACCAGCTGATGGTAAAAGGGATCGTCTTTCTCATGGCGGGCCTGGCTTTCTTTTCCGTCAATTACATGATGACCTTAAAGCTGAAAGGGGTGAATACGCATGAAACAAAATCGGAATAAAATGATCCTGTCGGCATTTTTACTGCAGATCCTTGTACTCCTCTCTGTCATTGCCCTGGTTTACGTGATATCAGCCAAGGGCCAGACCGTGACCCTTACCATGACCGGATACGATCCCTATGACGCCCTGCGCGGGCGCTACATCCGGCTCAGCAATCCGGACAGCCGAGTCATTCTGGACCCCGGATCCATAGAGCGCTACGAAAACAGGCGGTGCCGGGATCCCTACGTGTACGTGGTTCTGAACAGGGATCCCGGCACCGGCCTGTCCTCATTCTCCTATGCATCCCTGGACCGGCCCGATCCTGCAACACCCTATATCAGATGCTCCTCCGATTATCTGCGGACCTATGAGGGGGAATCGTGGGTCAGCATCCATCCCAGGATCGATCAGTATTATTTAACCGAAAAACATGCCGGGCACCTGGACCAGTCCATCCGCTGGGATACACCGGTCCGTCTGACCCTGAAAATATGGCACGGCATGTATGCCATTGATGGGATCGAGGTGGACGGGCAGGCCTATTAAAGCTCCCGATTTCTAATATCCATACCTAAAAAACGTACGGTTTTCCGCCACAAAGGTTCATACTCTGCAAAAACCGTACGTTTTTCACATTCCATATCTAATTTTGGATCTTGGAATTATAGTCCAGGCAGGCCGTAACCTCCTGGGAATACCGGTTCATATACATAAAATAGATCATGTCCACCAGATACAGCATGGCAAGCCTGCTTATAGTGGAGGTCCTCCGATCCCTGGCTTCGCTGCCGTACACATAGATGATATAATCAAACTCCTCCTCAAACTGCCGGTTGCTATGGTGGGTCATCAATATGGTGGCAGCGCCTTCTTCCCTGGCGATCCTCAGATTATCAAGCACATCCCGGGTGGTCCCGCTGTAGGTGATCCCCCAGAAGATAGTCCCCCTCCCTGCGTTCCTGGCTGCAAAATACTGCAGATTAATATCATTTAATGCCTGACAGTTTTTCTTGATCCTCTTAAACCGCAGTTCTAAATCCTTTGCAATGATCCACGAACTTCCAAGCCCAAGGACCACGATCTCCCCGGCCTCATGAAGCCTCTCGATCATCTGGTTCATCTGAACCGTATCCCGGTCTCTTCCCTCCAGGCTTTAAGGCGTCCGGCCAGCTCATTTTTTATGGTAGCATAATCCGGATGGGAATTCAAGTTCTCCATCTCATTGGGATCAAAGAGCAGGTCATAGAGCTACTCCCCTGCTTTCTGCCGATTCATGATGCCCCCTTCCACCAGGGCCTGCTTGATCACGGACTCGTCACAGTTGGCCAGATTATACTGTTTCCAGTCATTGTCATAATACTCAATATACTTGTACCGGTCTGTGCGGATACAGCGCTGTGGCTCGTAGGACGCATGGAAATTCACTTCCGCAAACACCTCATCCCGCACCCGTACTCCCGGGTCCTTAAACACGGCTGAGAAGTCCCTGCCCTGGGCATATCCGGGCACAGGCAGGCCGCACAGGCTGCACAGTGTAGGCAGCAGATCGATCTGGGACAGCAGGCCGTCATAAACGCGGCCCATAGACTGTGGGAATCCGGGCACCCGCATGATAAAGGAAACCGCCATTCCCGCGTCCTTCAGCCCGCATTTGGAATAGGGGTTGGGGAGGCCGTGATCCGTTGTATAGATAATGATTGTTTGATCGTAAAGCCCGCTCTCTTTTAAGCCCTGCATCACACGGCCGAAACAACGGTCATAGGAGGCCAGTGACTTATGAAGCCTGGCCGTGTCCTCTCGGGTGCTTTGGTTATTCATTACATTTCCAGGAACCGCTATGTAATTGGGATCATACTGTTTCCGGTCCTCATCCGACAGTTCCGGGTAGATCCTGTGGGTGGCATGGGTTCCGTAAGAGAGGAAAAAGGGCCGGCTTCCATCATAGGAATCCAGAAATCCCCTTACCCTTTCTGCATTCCTCCAGTCCCATTCCAGCAGATCCGTATCATTTGCCACAAAGGTATCTTCCACTGATAGATTCGTATCATACCCCAGATCACGGCTTGCCCTCTCCGCCCGCCAAAGGGGTCTCCAGAAATCCCTCTCATGCTGTACCCCCGCCAGTATGGAATGATAGCCGTGTTCATGCAGATAGGATGCCATATGGTGTTTTTTCTCAGTAATGTCATGCCCCCTCTGGGACAGGCCGTTCAGTCCGTTGCAGTGGGAATACTGGGATGTCATCATAGCCCCCCGGCTGGGTGAGCAGGTGGGGCTGGCACAAAACATAGCCTCAAATACCATTGCATCCTTTGCAAACTCCATCAGGTGTCCGGTGGGAACATGAAACCCATAGGGGCTGATGTATTTTCCCGTATCATGGGTGTGCATAAGCAATATGTTCATTTCCCTAGATTCCTTTCTTCTTAATATAAACCGCGGTGAGGACAAATGAGATGCCGGCTGATATGAGGCAGACCAGGGTATACTCCACTGCACCGCCGTTGAGGAACAGCAGGTAACCGGGGATCGCCGAAACTCCCATACCGGTGGCGCTCAGATGCATCAAAGCCGAAAACAGGCCGCCGAATGCGCTTCCGATACAGCCCAGCACAAAGGTCACGCTGTAGGGCAGGGTAATTCCAAAGATTGCCGGTTCCGTGATCCCAAACCATGCCGCAATGCTGCTGGAGCCTGCCAGGGCCTTTAACTTTTTGTCTTTGGCAAAGCAGAAAAACGAAGTCACCACCCCTGCCTGGCCCACCACTGCAGCCGTCCTTATGGGCATGTACATATTGGTGCCCATTTCCTCCAGGAAATTGATGTCAATGACCCACAAGCCATGGTGTATTCCTAAAATAACAAGGATCTGCTGAAGGCCCCCGATGATAAATCCGCCGATTCCAAAGGGGAGCTGGACCAGCATCCGGAACGCGCTCACCACTCCTGCCTCGACCACATGGATCACAGGACCCACACCAAACAGAATAACAAACAGGGAGATCCCCAGGGTAAGGATGGGGGTAAGGATGATATCAAACACATTGGGCACAAATCTACGGCACATATTCTCAATCTTTGCAGTGAGCCATCCGCCTACAATGGCGACCAGCACAGAACCCTGGAATCCGGTGAGCTTAAACGTAATCCCCAGCAGCTGGATCAGCATGGGTTCTGCATTTCCCTTGCCAACCGCTCCCGCTGCCGGAAGGGTGCTGCTGATCACCATCAGGCCCAATACAAACCCAAGTATGGGCGACCCGCCGAACTTCTTTGCCGCGGAATAACAGATCAGTGCCGGAAGAAAGGAAAAACCCGTGTCAATGAGGATTGCCATGATGTTGTACCAGTTGGAATCCGTGGCCATCAGTCCGCTTCCTGTCAAAAATGACCTCACGCCCATCAGAATCCCGCTGGCAACGATCACTGGGATCACTGGGAGAAAGATATCGCCGAACATTCTTGATATCCTCTGGATCCCATTGCCTCCCTTTGCTTCGATCTGCGCTCCATTGCCCGTGCCGTCTCCCGCGCCCTTTTCCAGGCTCTCCCCCGCGCCCTCTCCGGCCAGAGCCGTAAATTCCTTATAAACCTTATTTACGATCCCTGTTCCCAGTATGATCTGGAACTGTCCTCCGCTCTCGATCATCCCCTTTACAAGAGGAAGGTCTTTTAACTCTGCTTCCCGCACCTTTTTTGGATCCCTTAATACAAGCCGCAGCCTGGTTGCACAGTGAGCTGCCTGCATCACATTCTCAACACCGCCTGTATACAGGAGGATCTTTTCAGCCGTTTCTCTATCATCCACCATAATAAGCCCCTTTTCTACATATTATTACCAGCGCGCTTTGGTTGTCTCCATTATATAGTGACCGTGGTTTAAATACAATCATCCCGGGGCCTTGTGGTATTTATTCCGGAAAACAGGTATTTATTTCAGCGGGAGTGCCTTCCCTGCAGTCCCAGTCTCTTATACTGTTCCTCAGGAGCCTCCGACTCCCTCATCAGCCGGATCATGGCTTCCTTCATGCGCTCCTCCACCGCCTTATCCTTTATGGGATGGTTCTGTCCCGGGTCCTCCTTCAGGTCAAACAAAAGGTCCCCGTACTTCATGTGGCGGTCATACCAGTAGGAAGAATTATCCGGTGAGGTGGATGTCTCTGCCGGTATTTTCATCAGTGGCACACCCTTTGTAAACTCAAAGGAATCACACAGCTCCCGCTCCGCCTTTTTCAGTTCCTCCACTGAAAAAGGGGTGAAAATATGGGTGGGCATTATGGTGTAATTGTACAGAGTCTCCTCCCTTCCCGAGCGCATGTACACATAGTCTCCGTCCGTTATATTCACATGCTTTCCAAACCCGCCGAACAGCGCGTACTCACGGCCCACAGCCCCCTGGCGCAAAACCGGAAGCAGGGATCTTCCCTGCATCTGCTCCGGTATGCCAATGTGAAAAAAGTCGCAGAGCGTTGGCGCAATGTCAATGGTCTGTGACAGCGCCTGGTTCCTGACATTCTTTCCCCCTGACACGGGATCCCAGATAAAAAAGGGAAGATGGGTGATCTCCTCGTACAGGGGCATATAATTCTTAGCATAATAACCATGCTCTCCCAGAAGAAAGCCATGATCCGTGTTCACGATCAGCATCGTATCCTTCCACATGTCGTGTTCATCCATAAAATCAAGAAGTTTTCCAAGATAGGTGTCGCAAAAAGTGAGCAGCGCACAGTAATTCAGCCTGACGCTCTCCAGCGTTTCCTCATCCGTAACCGGTTCATAAGGAGGCCAGTCAAAGGAAAGAGCTTTGTCACTGTACATCTTCTTATAGGATTCCGGCACGTAAAACGGCTCATGGGGGTCAAAATACTCCACATGCAGGCACCAGTTGTCCTGTTCCACATTCTTTTCCAGAAACTCCATGGCAGAGCGGAAAACCCTGACATGAGGAAAATCCTCCTCATCCTTTATGTATTCCCGGTTCACATACTCCTGCCGCTTCAGATCCTGAAAATCCGTGTAGCCGCAGACATCCCCTTTCCACAGGTCCCCTTCCTGCCCTCTCACAAACTCATAGGTTGAGAACTTTGTATGATATGTCAGCCCTCCTTCCTGCCAGTAATGGGCATGGTCCGAAATAAAATGCGTGTAAATTCCATTCTTTCCCAAAAGTTCATACACAGAATTGTCATAGGGTTCCATCGGCCCCCAGCTTCTGTGGAGAAAATTATACCGCCCCGTGTGCATCTCCCTTCTGGCAGGCATACACGGCAGGCTTCCCGCGTAAAAACAGTCAAAGGCGGCAGTCCGCTCCTGAAGGCGCCGGAAATTCTCCGTGATGGTAAAGTCACAGCCATACGTGGACAGCAGGTGACGGTTCAGTGAGTCATACATAATGTTGATTACTTTCATTTGTTTCTCTCCTTTGCATACGTATTCATAAAAATGTAAAATAAAATGGCTATGCGAACATAGTCCATTTCATTCCTTAAACCGGACCGCTGGATTCCCTGATAATCAGCTGGGGCAGGATCTTTGGACGGATCCCTTCCCCCTCTTCCCCTCTGAGTTTTGCGTACAAAAGCCGGCAGCATTGTTCCGCGATCTCCTGCCCCGGCATGCTAACAGTTGTAAGGCGGGGACGGAACCAGGCGCCTATCTTTAAGCCGTCAAACCCTGTCACGCTGATCTGATCCGGGATCCTGATCTGAAGCTCCTTTAATGCCTCCATGACTCCCAGGGCCATGGCGTCATTGTACGCGCAGACAGCCGTATAATCCCTGAACATATCCTTATGCTCCATCACGGCCCGGTATCCTGACTCAAATGTAAGGTCTCCGTGGAGAAACTGTTTGGGTTCCAGGATCACGCCGTACTTTTTCAGTCCGTCCCGGATTCCCTGTTCCCTGAGTCTGATGGCCCCCATCTTCTCCATGGCGGACACACACAGGATCCGCTTGTGTCCGCACCGGCCCAGATACTCCCCCAGCACCTCACCGCCATGGTGGTGGTCCACAGCCACGGTGCTCCTCTCCTCAGCCCCCGCCTGTTCCGGATTATAACGGATAATGGGGACCGGGTGGCCTGTCTCATACCACCTGTCCTGGGAAATGCTGGACTCGATCACGATCAGCCCGTCCACCTTCCGGTTGCGGATCACCCGCTCAACGCCTGATATCTTATCCTCCGGTTCATGACCGCCCAAGGCCAGCAGGTCATATCCGTGGGCCTGCAGATGGTTGCGGATACAGTTAAAAAGGTTCCCTATATAGATATTGGAATCAAAATCAATAAAATGGTCCGGAAAGACAACGCCGATCGTCCCGGTGCTGTTGGTCTTAAGACTTTTTGCATTGCTGTTGATCTCATAACCGTACTCTTTGGCCACGGCACGGATCCGCTCCGCCGTCTCCCCTTTTACAAGACTGCTCCCATTCAGGCTTCTGGAAACCGTTGACTGGGACACGCCCAGAAGTTTTGCTAATTCCTTTGAGGTCATCTCATCCTTCCCTCCAATGCCGGGCATGGCCTGCGCCACGCAGGCAGGCCGGGATGAACTTAATCCATCCGCCCCTCTCTTTGCATACGTATGCTTTTTTATTTATACTACACCGGGACAGCGGATTTGTCAATCCTCTGTCCCGTTAAACATATATATTCCATATGCCAGGCCTTCATGCCCTTACATCAGCCCCTGAACCTTAACGCTTCTCACTTTCCTAACCTTGCCTTTTAAGGTTTTATCCTTAAGCGCATCTAAAACCATTTCCCCCTTTTGGTTCAAAATCTCCACATAGCTCAAACTGTCCCTTATATCTATGATTCCTATGTCCGTCACATCCACGCCATCGATGGTGCAGATTGTGGCCACAATATCATTGGCTCTGATCTTTGATTTCCGTCCTCCGCCAATGGCCAGCCTCATTATATCCTTATTAAACCCATTTCCATCCTGGTCCTTTAACCTGGTTTTCACGCGCTGGCTTTCCCAGAATGCTTTTTCCCTGTCATGTTCCGGAACCGGCGCTTCCTCCACGTAAAACGTCCGGCCCATGTACTCCTCCACCATCTTAAGCATCCGCCTGTCATCTTCGCAGACCAGGCTCACAGCAGTTCCCGTCTTTCCATTTCTGCCCGTGCGTCCGATCCGGTGGACATAGGTTTCTCTCCCAGTTGGGAAATCATAATTGATCACATGGGTGATATCCTTAAAATCAATGCCTCTTGCAGCCACATCCGTTGCGATCAGGAATCTGAATCCGCCTCTGCGAAAGGCATTGACGGTTTTCAGCCGCTCCTTCTGCTCCATTTCCCCGTGAAGCATTCCGCAGAAGATCCGGTTCCTTCTCAGCTTCTGGAACAATACGTTCACCATCTCCCTGGTCCCGCAAAAAATAATGGCATTATCGGGATTTTCCAGCTTTAGGACCTTGATAAAGGTATCATACTTATCCTCGGATGCTGTTTCATAAAACAACTGCCTGATGGCAGCCTCCTCCGGCTGTGCATCACATGTCACGGTAACTGCATCCTGAACAAAACCATCTGTCAATTGGCAGACCTCAGGCTTTAATGTGGCGGAGAACAGGGAAATCCCCGCATCCTGCGGAAGCTTTGAAAGAATTTCCTTTACCTCGTCCGCAAATCCCATATCAAGCATCAGATCCGCCTCATCGATCACCACCCGGCTGACCTTGTTAAGCTTCAGGGTTTCCCTGCGGATATGGTCCATCAAACGTCCGGGGGTTCCCACAATCATGTGGGACTTCTGCTTCAGGGTACAGATCTGCTTGTCAATGGGAAATCCTCCGTAAACGGCCGCCACCTTCAGCCGTTTCAGCCGTCCGATAAAAAACAACTCATCCCGCACCTGTTCCGTCAATTCCCTGGTGGGTTCCAAGATCAGGACCTGGGGCAGATTCTCCTCCCAGACCGCGTGCTCACAGACCGGGATTCCAAACGCCGCTGTTTTCCCGCTTCCCGTGGGCGCTTTTGCCAATACATTGTTTCCTGACAGCATAAGGGGGATAACGGACTGCTGGATCCGGGTGGGGGTCCGGTAGCCCAGTACCTCCAGGGACTTGATGATATCGTCTGACAGTTTGTAGCTGTTGAAAAAATTATTTTCCTCTATGTTCATATATCCTCACAATTTTTCTTAGTCATTTATGGTGCGTGGACCATATTCCGCTGCTCTAATGTGCATTTAAATACAACGGGCCATATTACATCACCAACTCAAAATCCTGACCGCACCGCTCCACACCATTGACAATCAGTGTAAGGGAATGGGTTCCCGGATAATGCCTCCTGGTACTTAGATCCGCAAAAGAATGTTTTTTCTCATAAAACTTTTTTTCATTATCATCCAGCAAAATTTCAGAGATCTGGAATATTTTCCTGTTTCTTCTCCCATTGGCCTTTACGTAATCAATTCCGTATTCCAGTCTTACCTTTGCGGCCTCCTTAGCGGAAATGTAAAAGGAAAAAACAATATCCTCCCCTATTGAGACAGCGGACGGCGCCAGGCAAAAGTCTTCCACTTCTATGGAATCAACATCGTGATATCCGAACATAGCCATCACATCCCGATTGCCCTTTTTTAACAATGTCCTGCATCCATGCTTTACGATCCAATCCGTGTATTCGTTTTTGCCATACCAGTCCTTTGCAAGCTTTATGACCAGTTCCGGATGCGTCTTGGAAATATCATTCAGGTTATTGGCAACACTCTTTCGTACATACGGGGATGGATCGGCCTTCAGCTGCTCCAATATAGGCAGGATCGGTGAGGGATCCTTTTTATACTGATTCAATGCCTGTCCCCAGGGCAGCTGAGGCCGGCAGCCCTCACTGGCCAATCTGCGGACATGCTCATTTTCATGTTTGGACCAGGCATACATCTGTGCCATCATCTGCTCCTCATGGTGAATGATAAAAGGCCTTACTGCAAATTCAGAGGAGGAATAGGTGGTATATCTCTCCAGCGCAGCTATGGATAGATCCCAATTCTCCTCATCCTGTCCGTAGACCTCCACAAAATCCGGAAATAAAATCCCAAACAATCCGGAAGGACAGTCCGCGATCACCTGGTCTAAAACAGCAAGGGCCTCCCTGTAATCTGCGGGCAGATATGTTCCCAGACTTATATTTATTTTTCTTACCCTGGCTTTTAGCTCCAGATCATCCCATGTCTCATCCATGGTTGATCTCACAAACTCCTCCGCCTGAAAGGCTGGGTAAACGGATCGAATCGCCGCTGCGATTTCATTAAGAGATTTTGGGTTGAACATGTTTTTTAATAAATCAGCCATGTGTTTTTTCTCCTGTTGTATTATATGTACTCTCGAAGTCTCCTCGGCACCCGTCTTTGCGGCTGAGATTCCGAGAGTGCACTTATTTTTATCAGCTGTTTTCCCGAAGGATGCCATCAATTTCAGCAACGGAAGCCTTCCTGTTCTCCTCATTCCCAAGGATATACACTTCTGCATCCATATGCAAAAGATACTTCTTTAAAAATTCCCAATAATACAGGTCGATCCCTGCCGCCTCATAAGTCCGGATCCCTGTTTCCCTGATCTGACACTGTTCTTTCCACTGCTGCGCCGCCTCCCTTGACCGGAAAAGCAGCAGATTTCCTCCCACTGAATATGTTTTTCCCGTATTACATGCCCCGGAAAATTCCATCAAAGCCCAAAAGGGAGTACCCACGGTCCTCTTTGTGGGCAGACAATGCAGATTTCTCAAGTATCTTTCCGGATTTATCTGAAACATAACATTTCCTATTGATCGGAACAGGTCAATGCCAAGCCATGTATGGGGTGACTCCGGGTCAATACCTGCCACCCTGCTGTCCGTGAAAAACGCCAGCAGCCATTGAAAGCTTTTTAAAACTTCCAACAGATCATCAAAACCTGCAAACAGTTTTAAAAACTCCGGCTGGTCAGCATACAGCACCTGGCCGTCCAGGCCCGCTGATCGCTTCAAGTTCTCTGCCAGCCTCCTGGTCACCGGATAAACAAATACCGTGTCCGGTTTTTCCCTCGGGTTAAAAAACAAGACCGTAAAACAGCTGTCATTTTCCTTATGAGTCAGGTCCCCTATATACAATTCGCCTTTTTCCCTGGCCTTTTGAATCCATTTCAAGCAGTGGGAAAAGTCCTCCAACAGGACAAACAGCATCTTAGACCCGGCTGGTAAAAATCCCGCACGCTCATTTACGCTGTCATATTCCATAAACGGAATCATTAAAAATCCTGCTTTTTCAAGGAAATGCTCCAGTTTCCTTCCGCTCCACTCATAGCCGGAATACCAGGACCCATCCGCCAGGTCAGCTCTGCCTATGACAAATACATCTTCCGCCTTACCTAAGTTATAGCAGTTTTTAATCACCAGCACGCCTTCCTGGCGCAGCATCTCCTCTCCAATGTCCCGTCTTACCCGAATATGCGAAAGATCAAAGGCTTTCACCCGCTCTGCCAGCTTTTCAACATAATCGAACTCATCAATCATACAGCGGTCAATATTTTGCAGTGCATGCTCCACCATATCTGAACAATACTTTATAAGGCCCGCATGTTTTAACTGTCCTATCCATACCTCCGGCTCCCATTGAACTTTCTGGTATCCGGATTTTCCATTTCCCTTTTTCCATTCCTGATACAGACCGTAAAACCGTTCGTCAAAATATCCGTGGCAGTCCAGATATGCCTGAAAAGCTGTTCCATCTCCAACCGCTGCCCGCCATTCCTCAGAAGCCACGTCCATATGCAACGCGTCCTTGCATAGCAGTGTTATCTGCCTGCATTTTTCCGTATGATCCATGTGTGTATCCTGGACCAATTCATAAAAATAAGAAGAAAACTCCCGGTACTCCTTTGTCTTGCTATTATACCCTTTCTGCACCGCTCTAAAGCCGCCATACTGGTAAAGAGACGCCAGTTCCATACTGTTTGCATAAATTTCATGAATTTTCCGCGTTCTCTGTTCCAAAATCAGATTTATCTTCTGTACGTGCTCCGCGTGCCGTTGATCCAGGGAATCTGCCGCTGCCTGTTCAAGGTCCAGGATATTCATCAGAATACCCGCCACTGATATCCCCTGCAGCTGGGCATGATAGATCTCATGGGCTTCCGAAACCTGCCCTGACTGAAACTTCAGATTATCGCCCATTGGCAGATAAATGCTCCCGCCTTCTTTAAAACAATACGTTCCCAGTATAACAGATCCCGCATCAGATTCTGCGTTAGATTCTGCATTAGATTCTACATCATCCCCCACATCATCTCTCCTTTCGCCTGTCCTAACTGGAACACATAACAGATCCTGCAATGGGTGTTATGGCCCACCGTATAGCCTAAACTACGGCCGATCATATGGCCCACATTATGACCGGTATCTTTGCGCCACCCATTCACACAGCCAGATCCCATCTTCATTTACTTTAATGCTTTCGATCCGTTCCAGTTCTTCCAGAATTGTTGTATACCGCTCCTGGGTAAATTCCTTGTTGGAGGTCTGCCTGCACATACGGTTCGCGCAGTCCCATCCCTTTTCCAGGGAAATGATGTGGCGTTCATCCGCATTTTTCCACAATGACATAATAACGACAGCCTGTTCTTTAGTAATCTCAACCGACATCACATTCCTGATCATTTTCCAGATATGCAGGGCGGCACACACCTTTAAAATAGGGATATCCATAGCCAATGCCACGCCGGCCTCCACAGATTCAGGCAATGTATCAATCAGCTTTTTCATGTTTATCTTTATATTCCCAGGCTTGATAGACGTTCCTCTTTTATAATCACTCAGGGAAGACATGACCAGCATATGCATCACAGGCGGCTCCTGCTCCGGGGGAGTCATTATAATACAGCTGTCAAACAT
The DNA here is from genome assembly GCF_000954015.1 of Clostridium sp. FS41. Taxonomy (NCBI): domain Bacteria; kingdom Bacillati; phylum Bacillota; class Clostridia; order Eubacteriales; family Clostridiaceae; genus Clostridium; species Clostridium sp. FS41. Next base: position 100,375 of record NZ_JYHN01000040.1, on the reverse strand, counting down.
AGCATGTTTCACCTCAATGATCTGTGTATCATCTGCCTTCTGGATTCTGCAGTATTGTTCAATCTCTGATTCAAGTTCTTTTCGTTTGGATCTCATTAAGTCATTTCGTCTTTCCATTGTATCTTAATCTCCTTAGCCAGCCATAACATGTACAGTATCCGTTTATTTAAGGCCATCACGAACCGGCCTGTTCTCCTGCAAATACTTTCATAGCAGCTTCTTCCTCAAACTGCCTGGAATACAGTTCATAATAGTATCCCTTTTGTCCCAGCAGTTCCAGATGGCTGCCCCGCTCTATGATCTTTCCATCCTTCACCACCAGTATCAGGTCTGCCTGGCGAATGGTTGATAAACGGTGTGCGATCACAAAGGAAGTATGGCCCTTCAGCAGATGGTCCGTGGCATCCTGAATCAGCTTTTCCGTCTGCGTATCAATTGAGGAAGTGGCTTCATCCAGGACAAAAATAGCAGGGTTGGCCAACACCGCCCGGGCAAATGAGATCAGCTGCTTCTCACCGGTGGACAACAGGCCTCCGCTTTCACCCACATCACTGTCATATCCCTTTTCCATTTTCCCCACAACCATATCCGCGGACACATTTCTTGCCGCCTCTTCAATCTCCTCGTCCGATGCGTCCAGGCGTCCATATCGTATATTCTCCCGCACAGTTCCTGAAAACAGGTGGGGATTTTGCAGCACATAGCCGATCTGGCTGTGCAGCCACAGCTGCGACCGCTCCCGGTAGTCCACCCCGTCAATCAGGATCCTTCCCTTTGTGGGTTCAAAGAACCTTCCCACCAGGTTAACAAGTGTGGACTTTCCAGCCCCTGTCTCCCCCACGATCGCCACATTCATGCCCGCAGGCACATGGAGGTTAAAATGTTCCAGTACATATTCCTTCCCATCCGGATACATAAAGGAAACATCTTCAAACACAATATCTCCCCGTATCTTTTCCCAATTTTCTTTATTAGGTGAAAATGCATCCCCATACTTTTCAAGCACATCTTTCCGGTCCACCACATTGGGCTTCTGTTCCAGCAAATCCATCACCCGCTCGATATTTGCCTGGCAGGAGATCAGATCGGCAAGCAGTCTGGCAAGCTGCTGGATGGGTTCAAATATGACAACCGCGTAAGAGATAAATACAGACAAGGTCCCAAGTTTGATGATATTTTCCCGGACCATGTAGCCGCCCTTTGCCAATACGACCGCGGAAGCCACTGAACTGAAAAACAAAATGGCCGGGATATACACCGCGTTCAGCTTTGCCGAATGGATCGCCGACTGATGCATATCCGATGTCTTTTCAAAGAAGCGCTTCTCATTGTCCCCTTCAATCACCATACTCTTTGACGTTTTAACTCCGGTAATGCCTTCATTGTAGGCGCTTGTGATCTGGGAATTGATCCGTCTCACCTTTCGGTTCCATTTTAAGATACGGTTCTGAAAATACACGGTCAGCAGGGCAATACACGGAACAATCATGGTAATGATACATGCCAGCCGGGCATTTAATAAAAACATGATCACAAACACACTGACCACATAAATCAGGGCCCAAAACATATCCACCAGCCCCCACGCGATCATTCCCGCGATCCTCAGCGTATCACTCATCACCCGGGCATGGATATAGCCCACCGGCGTTGTATTATAATAGGAAAATGATAATGTCTGCAAATGCTGAAACTGCGCCCTTTTTAAATCCTTTCCCACATTCATCTCAATTGTTGTAGCTGCATGGACGGACAGATACACACAAATCGTCTGGGCCACGATCACCAAACTATAAACCAGTGCAAATATCCCAAGCCCATGCATACGATCCGGTATAATAAAGGAATCAATGGCATAGCTCTGGAACAGCGGCACCAGGATATCCACCCCTGCGAGCAGAATATTAAGCCCCAGGGTAATGGCAAAAAACTTTTTATATGGTTTAAAAAACGGAAACAGCTTCATCCAGATCTTAAAACTGAAGGGATTATTATATTCTTGTTCTTCATATGCTGCCATCTGTCATCCCTCCATCTTCTCTCTGTCGTCACGGCTCATCTGTATATCATAAATCTTGCGGTAAATCCCATTTTTCCGTATCAATTCACCGTGGGTTCCGCATTCTTCTATTTGCCCCTGGTTCAGCACCATAATTTCATCAGCTCCCATAAGGGATGTCACTCGGTGGGATATGAGGATGACCGTTGCCTCTCTCATATGTTCCTTCAGGGCGCAGCGGATGTGATAATCGGTCTGGGAATCCACGGCTGATAAAGAATCATCAAATACCATGATCGGCGCTTTCTGAAGCAGCATTCTCGCAATGGCGATCCTCTGCTTCTGCCCCCCTGACAAAGTGACTCCCCGTTCCCCCACAAGTGTGTCATATCCGTCCGGAAAGCTCATAATGGCATCATCGATGCACGCGATCTGCGCCGCATACCGGATCTCCTCCATGGACGCATCCGGCACGGAAGCCGATATATTTTCCCGTATCGTCCTGGAGTACAAAAAGGGCTCCTGCAAGACCGTTCCAATATTTCTCCGAAGCTCCTCTATGGGGATATCCCTGATCTCCCTGCCCCCAATACAAATACTCCCCCTGCTGTCCTTAAGCTCATACAGCCTGGAAAGGAGCTGTACCACTGTAGACTTCCCGCTGCCCGTTCCGCCTAAAACACCAAACGTCCTGCCCTCCGGGATCGTGAATGAAATGTCCTTAAGTACATCTTTTCCATCCTCATAACCAAAGGATACATGCTGAAAGGAAATATCGTACGTTTTAGGGGACGTTTCGTTTTCCTCTCCGAAACCAACATTTCCCTTCCCATAAATCTCCGCCCTTTTCCCATAAGCTTCTTCCTGGGAACGGATGATATAATCCACACGTTCAAATGAGACACCTGCTTTACTCATATCCGAAAGAATACGACCCAGGCCACGGATCGGCCACACCAGCGTTGAATTATAAGCAGCAAACGCAATAAATTCACCAACGGATATGAAACCATTTACCGCCTCCATCACTCCGAAGATAATGACCGCAACCACCTGAAGCCCCGTGATCAGGTCCCCAATTCCCCAATACAGGCCCGATAATGTTCCCAGCCGGATCCACAGCCTGGCAAAGGCATTATTCTTCTTATCAAACCGCTCCATCTCAAACTGTTCCCGGCCAAAGGCCCGCACCACACGCACTCCTGTTGCATTTTCCTGCACAACCGTGGACAGCTCTCCCTCCGCCTCATCCGCTGTGGTAAACCGCTTTGCGATCAATCTGTAAAACACCGTTGAATACACGATCACAACCGGCACGAACAGAAGAACGATACAGGAAAGCTTCACATTCATGGAAAACATCATAACAAACGATATAATTACAAGAAATGCCGTCCGGAATACCTCCAGAAGCTGTGTCACTACAAATCCACGTATCACCTCCACATCAGAGGTACACCGCTGGATAATATCCCCTGTCTGGTTCCTGTCGTGCCACTTCATGGGCAGCTTCTGCACATGGATAAACAACGCATCTCTCAGATTTTTAGCAAAATTCTCCCCTGCCTTGGCCGTATTGGTACGGCTGATATAGGTAAAAATCCCCGAAGCAACCGCCACCGCCACGATCATCATGGCCAGTATCCATAGGTGGCCGGACAGATAAGTCCCTCCGTTTCCGCTGAGCACCTCATCAATGCTGAACCGGAAAATCTGCGGTGTCAGGGCATTTAGTATGGTTGATATCAGGGATGCGGCTACGGCTGCTGCAAAATAGACTTTGGAGCCCTGGAGGAATTGGATGATCAGATGGAGTTTTCTGTATTTTGGCTTTGTAATATTTTTCATGATTCTATACTCTTTTCCCCGTACAAAAAAAGAGACGATTACTCGCCCCTTTTTTAGGTCCTCTCTTGACGGCGGTGACTCACCTGTTACTTAAATTTAGTATACATGATGCGTGGTCCAAAATCAATAGATATTGTTGCCTTTAGGATTCCCTTTTAGGAATCCTCTTTTAGGAATCACCAGCCTTAACTTAGGAATGTATCTCCTTTGCCGGAACCCCGGCCACAACCACTCGGTCCGGCACATTCCGGATCACCACTGCCCCGGCTCCCACCACAGACTCCTCTCCCACTGTGATATCATCCATGATCGTGGATCCGATTCCCAGAAACGACTTTCTGCCGATCTTTGTATGCCCCGCCATGGAAACACCGGGGCAAATATTTGCAAAATCCCCAATGATGCAGTCATGTTCAATAATTGCGCCCGTGTTCACAATACACCCTGTCCCCACATGCGCATTGGGGTTGACCACGGCCCGCGCCAGCACGGCGCATCCCCTGGAAATATGTGAAAAAGGGCTGATGACCGCTGTGGGGTGGATCACTGTTGCCAAGGGAATACCCAGTGACATGAGCCGGGAGGTTTTGGCCTCCCGCAGGTCATTGCTCCCTACCGCTACAATGGCTTCATTGTATGACCTCAGGAATCCGGAAAGATTTACCTTTTCTTCCTCGTAGACCGCATACCCCGGAATGGACCGGTGACCTTTCTCCTTCATATCCAGGAAATCAATCCTGTCATATCGCTTCATCGCCAAAGCGCAGTCCAAGGTAACGGTGCCCTGGTCTCCGGCACCCCAGATTAGTAGATGTTTCATATATTTTCTCCATTTACATCAACGCTTTAATCTTATCAATAAACATATTTATATTCTCTTTAAATTCTTTTGATGTGTCACCTGCAATATTTATATAAACACCATGTATTTGTTTTAATGAAAAATCTTCATTATTGAATTTCAGAACAGCATTTTGTTGTTCTCTGCCAGCTGGGTAACATAAGATCACACGCTTACTATGTAATTCATTTGCATAAAAAAACATTTGGTATACATCTGCATTGCTAAAAGGCTTGGATGTTTTATTCTTCATATCTAAGATACCAAAAGCGGAAATCGGCATTTCATTCTCCTGATACAAATAAAGCATATCCGGTATATATGATTTAAAATAATCATCATAATCAGCACCGGAACACACTGCATACTGTTTTTCTGATTCCCAATAAGTAAAATTATAATCCCCGGAATATGTAACTAAAATCTTTTTAATAAAATCCTCAAAAAGTCTATCAAAATTAACCAGAAAATTCTGACCATATGCTTGATTGCCATAATCGGAAACAGACAGATCATTCAATATCATATATGCTAACGTCAATGCCTTTTTACAATACATTGTATTTGTATTAAGTGTTATTTGGGGAACCTGGTAAATATCGGAAATATCTCCGAAGTCCCTGTTTAACAGGCTTGCTTTTTCCATATCCATTATCCGTATCGCTTTATTATATGCCTTATACAATACCTGATTTATCGTAATATCCCTGGATAATTCATCAAAAGAACAATCAAAAATATCCCGTCTTCCCAATTGCTTATTCATCATAGTTTGAACTACATTTATATTTCCTCTCAGATACTGAAGATTTTCTCTTCCCTCCCTATATTCAACCGGTAAGCCCTTTTTTGCCACTTTATCCAGCTCAGAAATAAAAAGTTCAATGATATCAAAGGTGCCGCCACTATCTACGTCATATATTGGGTCATCCAAATCCGATGAATCAGATGAATATAAAAAATAATATATCCTGATAATATGCCTAAGATTCACACCATTATGCTTGGGATCAATCATAATCCTTCTTGTTGGCAGATTAATATATCCTACATAGGCTTGGGGAAAGCTGACTATATTTTGTTGAGAATCTATACATCCCGTACTAATCCCACGAGGCTCAAATGCTTTTAGCAAAAACTCCTTTTCGCCGTCTAAAAGCCGAAGGACGCTACCTTGCGGAATGTGAACCACATCTGATTCCATAGGCATCCTCCTGCATTAATCCAGTTTAAACTGTGCTTTTATTTCTTGAACAAACTGGTCTGTATCATCAATTCTCTGGGGTAATTTCATTCCCAAGATATTGGCTAAATATCTTGTATTTCCATATGTATATTCCTCAATAATAGGAATGATATAATAATTAAACAGCATTTTTAATACATCTGGTGTCCACATTATTTTTCCATTGGCCATTGCCCATTTCGGAATAAAATATGCATGTCCCAGAAGCATATTTTCATCTTTTAAAACATTAAATATCCCTTTGTTTATATTTTTCAATAACAGGTCTGGCTTAATCTCCTTCATGGATGAACAATCCGAGATTGAAGAAATCAACTCATAGTTCGGATAAAATTTTACAAAGGCAAATCTTCTTCTGATTGCATAGTCAATCTGTGCAATACTTCTATCAGCTGAATTCATGGTAGCAATAATATAAACATTATCAGGAATTGAAAATTTCTTAATCTTTTTATCATTCCATTTAATATCACTTGCAAGATCAGCCGTATATTCTCTGTCTAATGTCAATATTGCTTCGCCAAAAACCTTTGATACATTTCCTCTATTTATCTCATCAATGATAAACAGATATCTGTGACCCGGATCCTTATCGCATCGAGCCGTCTCACAAAAATCCAAGAACACTCCGGGTTTAGAAACAAAATTACCTGCATCATCTATAGAAACACCGCCAATAAATTGCTCATATGTTGAATTAGCGTGGAATTGTACCAATGAACAGCCGGTAAAATCCCCTCTAATCTGATTAGTAATATGAGACTTACTGGTTCCGGGCGCACCATACAATATGACTTGTTTTGTAGCTAAAAGCAGTTCTTTTAAGCTTTCCGCCGTTATATTATTTCCTGTTGTTTGGGCAAGTTCCTGTGTCTTATCAACTTCAATATCGTTGATCACCGCCATATAATCATTTCCTCCTCTTGGTAATTTTGCAATTTCCGGAATGTAGTCTTTACTAAAGTGAAGATGATCTCTCAATTGGATTCCGCTTATCTGAGTGAGCGAAAATTTCAGAATTTCATCTTCATCATAATAAAATAGAGTGCTCAGCTCATCTTCATTTAGTTTTAATTCCTGTATCAGAATTTTAGTACATACCCTTGTATATCCTCTATAAATATCCTCGGTTATAGTCCCATTTATCCATTCATCAGGAGCTTCTACACCACGAAACCTAAAATACCACGCAGCAAAATACACAAGTGATATCTTATTCCCGTTCAGAAAATTAGACAGTAACAGACGTATGTAATTTCTTGGAAATTTGAACTTATCAGGATCAGCATCATCCTTTCTCAAAAATTTTGAATCATCCACCAATGTATTGTCAACCGTATCTCTCATACGGCTTAACAGTCCTTTAAAGGCAGTTCCTGGATTAAACAAATTATTCTTGCCTATTTCATCAATGATTGAAAACGGAAATAAGCAGCATTTCTTTTCTCCACTTTCAGCGTTATAGTCGTACAATGCAGAAAGCTTATATACACTTTGCAAATATACTTTTCTATCTTCAACTGATATACCACTGACTTTAGGAAATGCGCGATACTTCTTCTCGTCAAACCCTATACTCTTGAAAAAAAAGAACATTCCCAGTTGTTCACCGGATATGATATCCAATTGCTTGAAATAGTCTATACAAGATGCGATACTTTCCTCAGAAACATAAAGCAGTTTCATAACCACCACCCCTTTAATCCATGAACTGATTACCCAATTGTCTTTTAATTTCCATACCAATTACTTTTGCTAAAGTAGGCGGTACCGCATTGCCAATTACCTTATACATCCCTGTAACGGATTTAGGATCCTCGGTGAAAAACACAAATTCGTCAGGAAATGTTTGTATACGTGCTATTTCTCTTACATTATATCGTCTATTTTCAGTAGGATGGATAATTCCGCAGTTCTCCGGCTGAGCAGCCGCTGTAATTGTTCCTGCAATCTCATCTCTTGAAAATCTTCGATACATATTGGGGGCATGATACCTTTTCATATTGTCTGCAATCCTGCGGAATCTGTCCGGCAAATATCTATATGGAATACTTTTCCATGATCCTCCTTCAGGAATATGCCGGATCAAATTTAATGCCTGCGGAGAAAACGGCCAATCTACCTGGTTTGGTACATCAGCAGGAATATCAAGTAAATTCCCCACATTCAATCCTTCTTTTAGTTGTTTTGGAGGAAAAACAAATGTTTTCCCAAGATCTTTTCTAAATGCCACCACAACAACCCTTACTCTGTTTTGAGGCACACCGTAATCACTGGCGTTAATAAGCTGATAATTTACATGATACCCTTCACCAATGTCTCCCAAATTTCTAACAATCGTATCAATCAATAAACTTCCTTCTTCATCTTTGATTGACAACAATCCGCGGACATTTTCAAACACTACAACTTTTGGTTTTTTTGCTTCTATTATCCGCAAGCACTCTTTATACAGATTTCCTCTGGAGTCGTTCACTCCTTTTCGGTTCCCTGCATTTGAAAAAGGCTGACACGGAAAGCCTGCAGTCAAAATATCGCAGTCCGGCACTTCCTCTGCCGGTACATCGAGGATACTTCTTTCGTCCATCTCGCCAAAATTTGCCTCATACACTCTCTGTGCATCCTTATCAAAATCATTTGCATAAACAATATCATATCCAGCCTCTTTAAATCCCCAATCCAATCCGCCGCAACCGCTAAATAACGAAACCATCCGTGGATGAATTGCAGCCAATTCATCCGTGGAAAGGGTTCCATTTTCTTCTGTTCCATTTATACACTCAAATATAGATAACTGTTCCATTTTTCCTCCAAATACCATAATCGCTGCATATTTTATCATCTTAGATGACTTCAAACAGACGAATACTGCTGTCTCCAATCTGTCAAGGATATTCTTAGGCCGAAAATATTGTACTCCCCGCTTTTTGAGGTGTCCCTTTGCAAAGATACTTCTTTATTTACATCTTTCTTTATTAATATCTTTCTCTATCAATATCTTCCATATACCTTTTTATAGATGTCATATTACAATATTAACCCATGTTCCCGCAGGGGAACGACCAACGCCGTAGACAAGTCTCCCCCGATCAGTTTTATTTCAATCCACGTTCCCGCAGGGGAACAATTATTATATGCGTATTTGGGCGTAATGTCAAGGGATTTCAATCTGCGTTGCTGCAGGGGGAACGACTGAGTTCTCCCCTCTACTCCATAACCAAAATATTCTATTTCAATCCACGTTTCCCGCAAGGGGAACGACATGGTTATGGCTTCAAGGTCACCCTGGATGAGCATTTCAACCCACGTTCCCGCAAGGGGAACGATGAACCCACGGAATGACACGTACAAAATTATATATATTTCAATCCACGTTCCCGCAGGAGGAACGACCAGGATGGGGCGCTGCGTTGGCCTGGGATGGGGATTTCAATCCACGTTCCCGCAGGGGGAACGACTCACACCATATGTGATATAACGAAAGCCAACATATATTTCAATCCACGTTCCCGCAAGGGGAACGATGCTGCACAGATTACGAAATAACCAAGGGGTAAACATATTTCAATCCACGTTCCCGCAAGGGGAACGACAATGAGAGGGCAGTAACCGGTAATAGTCTGACAATTTCAATCCACGTTCCCGCAAGGGGAACGACTCTCCAATACTTATAGCAGCCTCTTCCAGCTTGCTGCATTTCAATCCACGTTCCCGCAAGGGGAACGACTTGGGTGTTATCTCTAATTTCGCCAGTGCCAGAGATTTCAATCCACGTTCCCGCAAGGGGAACGACTAGAAGTAACTGACGAAATGCGCAAACGCGATGATATTTCAATCCACGTTCCCGCAAGGGGAACGACCTCGTCTTCTTTTGGTAGCCAGTCACTGTTAAAATTTCAATCCACGTTCCCGCAAGGGGAACGACATTTAACCATGTTAAAAGCTGGAAACATTATACTATTTCAATCCACGTTCCCGCAAGGGGAACGACCTTTTGTCGCAATCTTTCCCCCTTCAGCCACTTTTATTTCAATCCACGTTCCCGCAAGGGGAACGACCGAGGCAGAGTATCAGGAGGCGCTTGCAAACAGATTTCAATCCACGTTCCCGCAAGGGGAACGACTACCCCCAAGACGACTAACCAGAGTATTGCAGCATTTCAATCCACGTTCCCGCAAGGGGAACGACTGCAAATATATCCAATATCATAACACAAAACAATCACACTTTTATATCATCTATACATTCCTTTGAATACCACACAGCAGAATCATCGCCTCTCCCTCCCAAACCAAGCGTCTTTTGTGCAATTTTCCCAGTGCGAATCCCCCGTACTTTTCATGTGTGCTTCACATTCGCACTACAAAAACAATGTCTCATCTGCTGCAATTCCTTTATCAACCCCCACATGCTCTACTTTTGTTTTATACTTATTTCCCAAATAATAGAATCTCAGGCTGTCGACCTCTTCATCAATAATTTCAGTCAATAATGACTTCAGCATCACACACTGCGCATTGTCCAGGATACACTCAAATACCGAATTCTGAACTCGCCGCCCGTAGTTAACGCATTGCTTGGCGACCTTTCTAAGTCTCGCTTTTCCTCCTGCTGTCTCTGTATTCACATCATATGTAATCAATACCAGCAAACTCTGACCTCACTTCCACAAAAATGGCGGATATGCATCCAAATCCCCCCGCAGATACCTTGCCAGCAGCATTGCCTGAACATAGGGAACCATACCCCACTCTATTTTCTCCTGTAAATACGGATGCGTCAGCTCTTCCTTTTTTCGGTTCTGCCACTCTGTAAGGAACCGTTTCCGTGCATCATCCTTCATTAGAACAGCTCCATTTTCTTTTTTCAGAAAATCCTTTTTTTGAACGATCTTCTTATTAATCATCGAAAGAACAAAACGGTCCGCCAGAACAGGCCGCAACTCTTCTATCAGATCCAGCGCAAGGGATACACGCCCCGGGCGCTCTGTATGAAGCACTCCCACATAAGGATCCAGACCTACGGTTTCCAGTGCAGATGCAATATGATTGGTCAGCAGTGTATAGACAAAAGACAGCATTGCATTTACATTATCAGTCGGAGGCCTTCTATTTCTGCCGGAAAAGGCAAAATCCTTTTTCTGCTGCAGAATCAGTTCATCAAATACACCGAAATAAACGCTGGCGGCCTCGCCTTCAAAGCCACGCAGGCTGTCTTTTGATTCACAGTTACGGATTCTAAGTGCGGCATCCTTCAGTAACAGAGAAGCATGTTTTACTTTTTCTACGTCAATCTGCATACTATGATCCCGGATCGAGCGCTCCATCACCCACCTTGCATTGTATACTTTTCCAATCATGCAATTTTTCGCGATCCCCAGACTGCTATCTTCATCCATACTCGTCCGGTACTGCTTATCTCTCAATACTACGTTTCCTTTTACACTCCCCGTTACCCTTGCCAGAAATCTGCCGCCCGGACTTACAAAGCAGAGAGAAATATTCCGATCCGCACATGCTCCCATCAAAGCCGGACTGGTTCCACGGTAACCGAACGAGACGATCCCCTCCAGATTATGAAGGGGAAGGCGCCCTATTTCTTTTTCCTGATCCAGAACAACAATATTTTCACCGTCTAAAGAAAGGTAACTGTCATCCGATGTTACATACAAAGTATTCAGTAGTTTCTTCATCCTTCTTCCTCCAGTGCCAGTTTTATATATTCTCCCACTGGCATGGTTTTCCCCAGCTTCGGCAGACAGATATCTTTCAGAGAACAGCCATTACAGCTCTTGCTCCATTTGACCTTCGGAGTATAACGCCGTTCATAGTACTGATGCATTTCCTGAAACATATCCCGAACTCTGTTTCTCAAATCATCTGTCATTTCTATCATTTCACGGCGGCGTGTTTCACCGTAGAAAACAGCCGCTTCCGGAATAACCGCAGAAAACATTTCTTCCAGACAAATGGTCAAAGCTGCGAGCTGCAGAATATCCTCCTCCGAAATTTTAGGCTTCCCCTTTTTATATTCAATGGGGAAAATGCTATATAGCCCACGATGTCCATGAAGATGCACTCCGTCTTCGCTCCGATGAAACTCCACTACATCACATTCTCCGCTTGCGCCCATCGTCCGGGAGGAAACAGGCAGCGCCCTGGTAATCAGTACATCCTTCCGGTTTTCCGTCAGAAATGGATCATGTGCATTTTTATGCATCAGCTCACCTGTAACCGTATGCACATTTTCCGCCCATTGCTGCTCAATATGGATCAAAGCCCACTGCCTGCGGCAAAACCGGAAATGCTGGATGCCGGAAATCATCAAATAATCTTCTTCCCTGTATTCCACTATATCTTTCTTATTACCTCCACTGTTTCCGGAATCTGCCCTTCATGAACAATAACCTCGTAATCCTGATACTTTCTCGGATAAAGGATCCCGTCCTTCCTCGTTACTTCCACAGCCTCAAACAATTTATAGGCAGGACAGTCCCCCAGTTCCTTGCTGTGTTTGAATACAATCAGCTCCCGAACTGCCATTTTCCCCCTTGCCGCCGAATGATCATGTTCAAACATATTAATAATTGCTTCCCACAAAAGCTCCAGATCCTCTTCTGAAAAACCGGTTACCTTCCTTGCGAGATTGGCGGAAATATACCCCTCTACTCTGTAAAGTCCATAGGGTACGATATTCTTCCTTCCCATTTCCGTACTCTTATTCCCCGCATCCTTTTCCGTGGTAATTGCCACCCTGGTAATTGTCACTTCCTGACTCACAATCGGATCAATACTTCTGGCAAATCCAAGCTGCACAGGCCCTCTTACCTGGCCGCAGTTTAAAGAAGCCTTTACAAATGTAGTCATAACCGCGCCAAATGTCCGGATATCAAAGAAATTCTTACACATAAAATCTCTGATTTTCCTGTCTGCTTCCGGATCGTTTTTCTTCAAATCTTTCGTTTTGGTTTCGTCAATATGTAAATACTCAAATGCCTTATTGTCACTCCTGTTTAATGGGATATTCTCTTTGATATAGATCTGATATCCTTCTTCCTCTTCCTTAACCAGCTCCACATAATTGCGAATTTTTCTCTTTAAACACACATCCGTTACCAGGCCATATCCGCTTTCCGGGTCGATTCTCGGCATGTTGCCCGCATCCGGGTCTCCGTTGGGATTTCCGTTCTCCACATCGAATAATACGACAAATTCATACCTGTTTTTAATCGCTTCACTCATTTACTTCTCCTCCTTTTTCTCGAAACGTTTCTGAACCTGATGGTAATATCCCAGTATAAACATGCCCTGTTCTTCTAAAGACAGTCTGCGTGGAAATGCCGCAGGCTGATCATTTTCCACCTCAATCATCCCCTGCAGGCCTGTGAGCATTTTTTCATAGAAAATCCGTCTCCCGGTCTCTACTTTTCTTATGTGACTGTTTTTCAGCTTTAACAAAATAGGAAACACTGACGCGGGCGCCGCACAGGCCGAGTTAAAGTACCGGTCCTTAATGGTCGCATTAATTCCCGGATTGGCGTCTTCCTGAATGGCCTCCAACACTGCAAATTCCCGTCCCAATACATAAGCCACATCCTTACACTGTTCATTTAATCCCACAAAGCTTCCCTCCTCTGTCCACTGTTTACCATGATTCCGTATCAGACAGGCTTTTATAATTGCCGCCCGTCCCCTGGTAATCCTCCCCTGTTCCGCGCGAATCCGTATCATTACATTACTATATAAACTTTCCGGGTACTTTTTCCCGGACAAAACCGCTTCAAACACCGATGCCGCCATATTGGGCTGCGGTTTCTTTTCCTTTGATTTCTGGTTGACCGTCTCAAAAAGCACCCTCCAGACACCCGGAAATTCTATTTTATCCCAGTTTGGTCTGACAATTTCCATCTGTTCATAATGATTTTTGATATTCGATAAGATTGTCCCAAAATGATTCTGATAAAAGAACCTTACCGACAACCGCGCCGCATTGGGCGCCAGGCCCAGTATGTAGAACTTCTGTTCAGGATTAACCTGAACTCCATCTACATCAATCCCCCGTCCTTCTTGCAAATTGGAGAAAATGCCTCGCAGCACTTCCTGGTTATCTTCGGTCGGCTCCATCGATCCCATAAAGAGATCCTGATAAATTTCCTCTCCATCCTCCGCCCAGAAAAGGATGGTCGTATCCCCCAGCATAAATATGTATTTCCTCTGTGAAAGCAGGTAATTAAGCGCTGTAGTGTAGGCAAACATCGCATATTTGCCAACCGGAGCATTAAAACTCTGCGCTTTCCCGTAGGATTCAAAGGAAGGTGCATTAAAAGACACCAGTGCAGCCCCACTGGACTGTGCCCCCTGAACCCCACGGATCACCGTATGGATCCGGGAAATTTCCGTTCTTTTTCCGGTCACAAGACAAATCTCCTGCGTCCCGCTTCCCTCCGCCTGAAGGGACTTCTCCCAGGCATTTCGTATATCCGGGTCTTCATGTGCATACATTGTTCCCACATAAAAAACAAGATTTCCACCGGCCGTGATATCCTCCCACTTCTCAAGCAGTTCCGGATGTTCTTTTGCTTTCATGGGATCCCAATTCTTAAAGAAATGTTTCACCGCCACGGCAGCCTCACTCTGTACCTCCTCCAGAACGCTCTCATGCTTTTCCCTAGCTGACTGAAAACACTCTAACACACGTTTTCCGCTTCCGTCATTGTCGATCCCCAGCAAATACTTGGAATTATCACACAGGAAGTTTGCCGATACTCCCGAAGAACGGGCGGCCATTTCCGGCACTTCAACCATCTGCGGTACCCAGACAGTCTTTTTCCCGCGTTCCTCTTCCTGCTTGAGTGAAATAATTCCCAACAGGTTTCCGTCTGTATCAATATCCAACGCATAGGTTACCTTTGCCCGGCACCAGGCCTGTCTCGACACCTTTCCCTGTTCCGCCAAAGTTTCATAGTGCTTTACCAATGCCTGCAATATCATCGAATCACCTCGCAGTCCTTCAGGTCCACAATCCCACGGCGCATGACGGCCCGGAAGAACATGGGCTGTATGTCCTCCGGATTTGAATAGTCCATATCGTAAAGCATAAATCCCAAATCCTTATCGTCCACAACCTCATAGGCTCCATGGACTTCTTCCTCACAGAGACAGAAATTGGCCGGAAATTCCCGGCAGCCGAAATAAGGTGTATGATAACATTCCCCACGCCTTAACCGCCTCATGATAATGTCCTTGAACTTTCCCGGATTATCGCTGTCATTTGCTTGATCTGTCAACTCGAAATGGGCGGATATGACATACTCCACATCCTTCAATAGCAGAGAAGCTCTCTGGACAATCTCTTCCTTGCTGCTGATAAACAGTTCTTTTTTCGCGCCGTTGTAAACGGATAGCACGTTATTAGCTGAAATCTTGCTTTTGACCTCATTGCGCCGGATGGAAGTAAACTGGATCGGTTTTATGACATGGATACTGTCAATCTTCCAGGACATGCCCGGATGCCAATAGATTGCTTCCAGAATACCTCGGGCGGCAGACGGTGTTATGATATCATAGCTGCAGCGTTCCACTTTCATCTCAGGGCGGGAAAAGAGTGCATAATCCCCCCAGACTTTTACTCTGACCCCCAGGCTCATCGCTTTCCTCCCCTTCATTTTTATCTTTCTTTTAGCTTTCTGTTTAGCTTTCCTTTAACTTTCTGTTTAGCTTTCTTTTAGCTTTCTGTCTATCTTTCTTTTAGCTTTCTGTTTAACTTTCTTTTATCTCTCATTATATCTTTCACTTTGTATGAATGCTAATTATATAATACCATAAACTAATTTTTTACAATACAATTTTCTGTTTTTCTATATGGGATTTTTTATTTTTGGGGTTCTATCATCTTTTATCTGCGTATTAGCATTTCCTTCCCGGTGAATTTGCTTTATTATCTAAATATTCTTACGAATCCACCGAAAAAGCCAGACCTATTCCAGCTCTCGCCGACATTCTATAACCAGATATCCATTCCCAGCTCCACCTTAACCTGTAAACCTGTCTCATCTGAATAATTGCTGCAGTCTTTTAAAACAAAGAAATCCTCCTTCAGCTCCTCCGACACGCCGACAAACATCCCTACATCATACATTTTCCGAAACAAATTATCATAAACATTGACACAGTATTTTCCTGCTTCCCGAATCAGTTTTTTGGAAGCCCCTTTAAACTTCAATTCCTCTGCAATTTCTTTCGCACGTTCCTGGGCGGGAATCAGAATTGTCTTTGTATTCTGCTCGATCAGTTTAAATTCTTTCCCCACCGTAGCAAAGGCAAACCGGCCTTTTTGAAATTCCTCCAGGATATTCTTTTTATCCAGGGCAGCACCTTTGAATTGATACAGTCTGGTAAAATACTCCTGCACCGCGTCAAGAGAACCAATGTCTTCATATCTTCGGATTACCTGTTTTGCCGTATCGATCTGCTGTTCCTGTCCCGGAACCATTCTCGACTCCTCCAGCTGAAAATAGCAGGCAAAGCTGCCAAGGGCATCCCTCTTCCCCTCTCTGTTGCACCGGCCCGCTGCCTGTATCATGGAATCCACCCCGGCAAGTTCCCTGTATACGGTCTGAAAATCCAGGTCCACACCGGCTTCCACCAGACTGGTAGCAATTACAATACATTTTTCTCCCGCCGCTAACCTCTCCCGTATAGTCTCCAGCCGTTCCTGGCGGTGACGGGGATACATGAAAGTCGAAAGATGATAGACTCCCTCCCCCTTTATTTTCTCATACAGCTTTTGTACGTTATTCTTTGTATTCAAAATACACAGCGCCTGTTTTTCGTTCCTCACCCTGTCTATAAGTTCATTCTCTGTTATTTTCCCTAAATTCTTAAATATGGCTCTCTTAAAAAACCGAAATTGCTCTTCCATGCGTGGACACAGCTCTGTATACTGCATGTCCTTTGGGAAAAAATTTTGTAACGATGGCTGGGTTGCCGTACACAGTACAATACTGCTTTCATAATGGCGGATCAGCTCTTCCATCGAAGCAATACATGGCCGAAGATAATCATTGGGCAGCATCTGCGCCTCATCAAAAATGATAACGCTGTTTGCAATATTATGCAATTTTCTGCATTTTGAGGACTTGTTGGAAAACAGAGACTCAAAAAACTGGACATTGGTTGTCACAACGATTGGCAGATCCCAATTTTCCGCTGCCAATTGTTTCAACTTCAGTTCATCTGTGCTTTCATAATCAATACCGCTGTGATGCTCCAGCACATTTTCCTCTCCCAGAATATGACTGAACACCTTTGCATTCTGCTCGATGATACTGGTATACGGAATGACGTAGATGATACGCTTCATTCCATGCTCCGCTGCATGGTTCAGGGCAAATGCCAACGATGCCACCGTCTTCCCTCCCCCGGTGGGAACAGTCAGACGAAACAGCCCCTTCTTTTTCTTTCCCCTTTCGATACAGGATTTGAGAATCTCTGTCCTCCGCCCATTGATCGTATCCTGATCATCATTAACAAGCCATTTTGCTATATGGAGGTTGAGTTTTTCCAAAAGAACCGGGATCGTTTCTCCCGTCATTCTGCTGGTTTCGCCATCCTTCATAAAATCCTCTGTATTGAGATAATCAGCATCTACAAGGCAGGAATACAGCATACGGATTAAAAAGCTCATGGAAAAGGTTAGATCTTTCTTTTCTGCCGCTGATAAAACAGGAGGAGGGAGCGGAGGGATAGAAATCTCCTCCTGATAAGCCCCATAATCTTCTACCCTCTTCTTCATTCTACCTGCAAAGGTCCCTCGATCTCCCGTATCCGCACTTGTCCCTGTATCCGGCAGACCGGCATGATGGCCGGCAATACAGTACGCCGGTGCGACATAATAACTGCCTTTCTCTTTCCCTAACCGCAGGCACAACTGCGCTCCTGCCGTGGCATGGTCCGTCTTCTCGCCGCTTCCCATGATACGCCCCTGGAATTTAGTGGAATATTTCCCTATGTCATGGAGCAGCCCACAGAAATATCCCCATTCTCCATAGCCAAATTCTTCTGCAAATTCTTTTGCAAGAAGCGCTGTTTCCTCTAAATGGCTTTTTATGCTCTGCTCCCGTTGTTTGTCCTCACTGATATGCGCCAGATATTTCATGGGGGCTCCTTTCTGATGTAGATTGGCTGTTGGCTTTATTTTCTCTCACTTCCTAAAACGGCAATTCCTCCTCAAACAGTGACAACTGATGGTATCCATCCTTCCTGCCGTCTTTCTCATATTCTCCCCATGTATATCCCTTCAGCACTGCAGACGGAAGTTCATTCCGAAACTCGCGAAATACTTTCCTCATGGCCTTTGTTAAAGGCATGTTATTTTCTTTCATTACACCATCAATCCAAGTGAAATATTCCTGTTCTGTGTCTCCCATGGCAACACATTTTACTAAATGCTCCAATAAAGCTTCTGTGTCTTCCGGGCTCCATCGTCTCTCCCAAAATAGATAGTGAAACGTTTTTCCATAAACCGGACAGGCCCCTCTCCAGCTTCCTCCCAGAAGCGCATCTTCTGCTTCCTTATCCAAAGTACAGTACCGCTTTACAGGATATTTCTTCCGTCTTTGCAAAATCACCTCTGTGATTTCACTGCAAAAAGAGCTTATGTAAATGGTTCCATCTGCCCCTATCTTATTATTCCAGAACTTCCAATGATTAAGCTTTTTTATTATGTCTTCAAACAGTTCCTTTGAACACCCGGAAACGCTTTCTATCTGACATAATAATACATAGAGCATATCCTGTTCAACCACTCCATAAATTCCCACCAGTGCTACGATCACATGTTCAAGGTCATACCGTTTCTGAAGATTATCCCAAATCCCATACTCCTTATAATCTGCTTTTCCCCGCTTAACCCTTAAAAACAAATGTGTCTCACTCTCGTCCACCTCAACGAGTCCGGCTTTCTCCAGTCGATACAGCAACTCTATTTCTTCATCGCCAGCCATTGGAAGATCCTCCTTGACAAGACGAATCCACATATTTTGAAGGATTGCCGGTATTGACATCAGCTTCTCTTTGACAACCACGTCATCTTCATAGACCGGCGTAATTGCCAAATCATCCGCTGCCGCAAAACCATCCTCACCAAAATCCCCCTCATCGTAACTGTCCTCTTCACCATCCCAATCTTCTTCGTTTTCCCAATCCTCGTCCCAGTTCGGATATTGACAGAGTTCTCCCTGTCTAAATGTTATCTTAGTCGGGATTTTCAAGTCTGTCTCATTGACTTTCATTACAGTAATATAAAACATCCAGTCATCGCCAAAATCGTATAAATATAGATACTTATTTTTTACAACCGGATTTACATCCTGCAGCCGAACCCGGTCCGCACGTTTCCCCTGTTTTCCCATCGGATGATAGATTCCGTTGGGATCATAAGCCTTTCGATTCAGACTGAACATATACAAATGGTCTTTGTCGAATTCAAATGCATCTAAAATACAGTCGCTTAGCTCTGCAAACGTCCTGTCTCCGCTGATCTCCATAATCCGGTAAATGTTGCGGTTAAACGCCGATTCGATTTTTAATTGATAGCAAAGATATGACATTTTATCGATCTCCCCCCTCCTCTTTTTCCGCTACAATCTCCAAGAGCTCTGCTGCCACCTGCGCCGACTTAATTCTCATCAAATTGTCCCAGGCATCTTGTTTCCCCAAAAGATTCATGCCACCGTGCCATACAAGCTCATCATCTATGATTGCAAAATGCTCTGCAATATCCTCCCCTGTAATCACATGAATGCCGTTTTGCTGCATTTCACATATAAGTCCATAGCAAAATTCCGGACTCCCATAAAAGAGATTCTGGGGATCCAATGTAACAACAGTCACCTTGCATCCAGCTTCCTGTCTTGCTTTCACAAGATAAGAAAAACGTTTTACCTTTTCCATTGTAAGCTCAGGGCTTGAAACAATAATTCTTTTCTCCGCTTCTATCAGATCCTGTTCAAATACATCCGTATAATTATCACTGTCATAAATAGCATTTGCAGTCTGCTTTGGAAAAATTCCATTTGCAATCAACTGAAATCCTGTACGTTTGTATGTTCGCAGCCGCTTAGCATACATATTATCAAAGGTCCTGATGTGTGAGTCTATATAATCATAGACAATAACTTCGCTCTTGCCCTCATAATCACGGTTCAGCCTTCCCAGGTACTGCTCCAGCCGTCCGGAAAATGAAACCGGCGCGGCCAGCATCAGCGTATCTAGTCTCGGATAATCAAAACCTTCTCCTATCTTCTGACCTGTCGCCACCAAAATAAGGCTCTGATTCCTGGAGATCTCTTTTAATTGCTGCCTTACATGTGAGTTTTCTTTATTACTATTATCTCCATAGAGAATCAATACATGATCCGCATCCATTTGCAGATGATCATACAGATATTTTGCCTGTTCTTTATATCTGGTCAGAATGACCGGCGTTCTTCCTTTTTTCACGCATGCGATCGTATCCTCAAGAATCATATCGTTCCGAGCACGGCTGCTGCTGATCAGGGAATATGCTTCATTAATATCATTTCTGCTCTCATCGGTATCAATTACTCTTGTATATCTCGGATACACATAATGACCGATCCGCTGCTCAATAGCGCGTTCCTTTGCCGTATAACGATGACGGACCGGTCCCAGCAGCATATAAATGATTTTATCCAGATTATCACTTCTGTTAGGCGTTGCCGAAACCCCGTACACATATCTGGCATTGACCTTTTGCATCACTTCTACCGAAGTATTGGAACCGCAATGATGACACTCATCCATCAAAACCATACCATAAGAATTAATGCGGTCATTAAATTTTCCTTTACTATAAACAGATCCCACCATCGCCACATCTATAATACCGGTCAGCGTATTCTTACTTCCATGCAGAATTCCGATCACACTTTCCCTACGTTTTTCCCTGCCGCTTTTCGTTTTATAGATTGGCGGTTCCTCATCTATGATCAGGAATTTATTCAGTTCATCTACCCACTGTTCCAGCAGTTCCTTACTTTGAATCAATATGAGTGTGTTTACTTTTCTTTCTGAAATCAGATAACTGCATACTACCGTTTTTCCAAAGGCAGTCGCTGCACTAAGCACTCCCTGATCATAGGCAAGCAGCCTGTTTGCCGCCAAATCCTGCTGCATCCGAAGATCTCCTTGAAAGGTAACCCTTATCGGTCTTCCCTTTTCCCTGTGGTCCTCGATTTCATAGTCGATTCCTGCTTCCCGGCAGGATGCTATCAGACTGTCACGAAGTCCTCTCGGAATACAGATATAGCCATCCTCATCCTTCCCCATATATACTGCACTGAAATTATAATAATTGGAATACCCAAGTCTTTTATTTTTATAAAACACGGGGTTATCAAATGCCGCCATGCTTCTAATCTGATTTTGCAGATGCGGCATTAAATTCAGTGCATCAACATATACACCGTTCCCCTGTATAATATGCATTTTTCCTATAACATCCGACTTCACAAAGCCATCCTTTTTTCTCCATGGTTTAGGTCTGTTTTGTTGCATAACCGCAACTGGAATGTCTCCATAACCCGAAAGCTCTTCCTGCCAGTCTTTCATCCGTCTTATGATATCCTCCATGGAAAGTTTCTTTGTATGATTCAAAAGAATATCCCACTGATCCGGATAAGCATTCCAGTTTTTATCGACAAATGCACTATTTCCATTTTTAAGTGCCCTTCCCTGTAATGGCAGCGCTATCAAATTTCCTATACTGCTTGCCACATCCTGTGACGGGTACATGCGGTCATAATAATGAAATGATTTCAGATTAATAGATGCAGACCCTTTATCCAATAACAAAAATCCGAAATTTCTTGCAAGTGATGCAGATACCGGTTTCTTAAAAAAGATCCATACATGAGCACCCCTGCCGGACCTTGACCGTTCCACCAGGGGTGTAATACCGTTACTCTCACAGATTAATCGCAGTGCATCAACTTCCTCATTCCATTCTTCCGTAACATTAGCAAAATCCGTCTGCTCCGCTCCTTTTTCATGATTATCAAAATCAAATACGATAAATCGGCAAGTGCCATCGGAAAGTAGCGGATATACCCCCAGTACGTCAGATCCATCTTCTTTATATCCAACAAGATGATCTATTATTTTTTCCGGCGTAAGCTTCGTCCATTCCCTATGTTCACAAGCTTCACAGCTTAATTTCTCTTTGCGCTGCTTCGGACATATCCTGTCATTCCATCTGTTATTGCACTGTGGAAAATAGCCGCCTTTTCTTCCTCTTTTAGCATACACATCCGTTCGGCCCCAGAAAAATGAAAAAAACTGGTTAGCCAAATCCTTTGTGATATATCTGTCCAGGATGCGCCCACCCTGATCCGGATCATACTCTTCAATATTCTCAATTCTCTCTATAAAAATATTGGACGTTTCACAGGGAATATTGGCCCTTGACAGCTGGTCTCTTAATCGTCTGTTTTCGTCTTGAAGACTCCGTATTATTTTTCGGAGAGAATCCAGATTGTATGCTTGTATGTGCATGAAAATGGCACCTGCCTTTTTATAAATTTCCTGTCGCTTTTATTTTTACTCATTTCTATTAGCTTTTACTATCAGTCTATATGGTCTGTCAAAGAAGATATCATTACATCGGACATCTTATAATTCCCATGTATTAAACAGGACGTCATTTGGCATACTTTCGTTTTACTCTTTACTCAAAATGTTTTTTCTTCTCCAATTACCGGAAACATCCTTCACTCTAATCAGTTAAAAGTACACTTTCATATTCCAGACAACTTTCTGGAAATTTAGATTTATTGGCATTCTGAACAGGAATGCCGTCTACACATGTGTTGTCATATTATTTTTGATGACGTGTCCACATTCTGGTCTCTTGCCAGCCAATCACTAATCTTGTCCTTATTTATACTTTTGACAGCATACATCAAGCTTCGATATGTGGTGAGTGTGCGATAATGATGTCGAAAGAGTAGAACTTCCCCTGGGTGGAAACCAAGTTTCGACATTCCATTACTTGCTTGTTCCGTCCAATTTATCCAATTCTTCTATATTCTGCAAAAAGAGACATTCCACAGGAGATAATACATATTCCTTATTTTTTATACTTCTCATACTCCGAACGTGCCACCCTCAATGCCTGCTGATGTGTCACTTTTCCCTTTGCGGTTAATAATTTCCGCCGCCAAGGTTCATCAGACGGTCATCATCAAGAGCAAACCCCTTTTTCATATATTCTTTTAAAGCATTTGTAGCCCAGATTCTGAATTGAGTTCCTTGTAAAGATTTAACCCGATAACCAACAGAAATGATAACATCAAGATTATAAAAATCCACATGATATCTTTTCCTATCAGCTCCAGTTGTTGCAAAATTTGCAACAACTGAATCCCTGCTTAGTTCGCCTTCTGAAAAATTTTTTTAATGTGCCTGGATATCGTAAACTTATTTCTTTGAAATAGCTCAGCAGCGATTTGATCTAATGATAGCAACACAGTATCATGATCAAAAGTAACTTCAACCGTGGTGATGCCACCCTCTGTCGTATACATCAAAATATTTGATTTCCAAGTTTCCGCTTTCCTCCAAAAATACTCTATATTAATAAAAATAATAATGCATAAGTTACTTCCCTTTAACTGCACCCACACACTACAACAAGGTAAGGGATCGCAGTGCCTCGAGGTGGTGAAAAAGATTATCTCCAGGTAGAATTGGGCCTTAGCGGGAGCTCCACGTTCCAATTATTATTTCATATTATACACCCAACGGGTGCATAATTTAATCGTTAATTTTTTTTTCATTACCCGCCATAGTTAGGCAAACTATCTTTTAATTCATCTGTCATTTCATTTAACAACTTATAATTACTGATTCCCATCGGTTTATTTACATCGTTCAAGGCATATCCACCACTTTATCTTTGCTTTCACAGCAATAACGCAATTGTTGGATTATCAGATTCACCTCTTTTGGTTCTCCATAATGATTATCACCTTTTAAGGATATACATAATAGCTTCAGCAATGGCAACTGCCTCTTTTTCTGTATTTTCTATGCCAAATGTTATCCGAATAGTCCCCTCGGCATAAGGCCTAGGAACTTGAATAGCCTTAATTACGTGGGAAACTTGTGTGTTCACAGAATCACAAGCTGATCCTGTAGATACGCATATTCCCTTCAAATCCAACCTATGCAGTAGCATTTCTCCATCAGCCTCTCGAATGGAAATATTAATATTTCCAGGAAGGTGATTACCGCTGCCATTGCGCACATAATCCAATCCGCCTTGAGACAATTGGCTTAGAAAGGTGTTCTCTAAGTTTCTAAGCTGTGTAGTCGAGTTTCCCATCCTGTCACAATTTTTCTTTAGAGCTGTTGCCATTGCCACAATTGACGCAATATTCTCTGTTCCTGCCCGCTGTCCACGCTCCTGCGCTCCTCCATCTGAATATGGATGAATCTCCACCCCTTTCCGAATATAAAGAAAGCCGCTGCCCTTCATTCCGTTAAATTTGTGCGCGGAGGCAGAGAGCATATCGACTTCTAGTTTTTTTACATCAATTGGAATATGCCCAACAGCCTGCACAGCATCCGTATGAAATATTGCTTTGTGCTCATGTGCGATACCACTCAACTCTCGTATTGGCTCAATGGTACCAATTTCATTGTTAGCCAGCATCACAGAAACAAGCGGCACATCCTTTTTTAGCGCTCCCTCTAAAGTTTCCGGAAAAAGCAAACCATCTCTGTTAACAGGGAGAAACTCAGTACTAACTCCGAATTCTTCCAGAGAACGGCAGGCATTCAACACTGCGTGGTGCTCGATCTGGGAAGTGACAATACATTTGTTCCTGTTTTTTGAATATAAAATAGACTTTATTGCCCAATTATCACTCTCAGTCCCCCCGGAAGTAAAATATATTTCTTCCGGCTCCGCACCAATGCATGTGGCAACTATTTCCCGCGACCTTTTTAGCGCATCTCTCGCCGATTTGGCAAATGAGTATGGTTGAGAAGCATTCCCATACTCTGTTGTCAAATAAATTTTCATCGCCTCAAAAGCGTCTCTATCAAGTTTTGTTGTAGCAGCATTATCCGCGTATATCATTTGCCCCACCTGCCTTATTCAAAAAGTTTACATCCTTCGTTTTTAAACTCCTCAATTTTATCAAGAAGTTCTTCTTCCGTAACCTCTAATTGTTCAGCAAGACAAGCAAGACAATAAAACTTTTTGGTTTTTTGCCCCATCAATTTTTTTGTGAGTCCAATTTCGTTTTTGCTCACATTTTTTTTCCCGCAGACATAACAATCAGTCATTTTATTCTCTGTCATAATCCCTGCATACCGTAAAGGCAGGGATATCCTTTCCTTTATACTCAGTATCTAAGATACCAAGCTGATATTTGATGGTATCTCTCATCTTTCTTGCCCTATCCAGACAATAACGTTTAAAATCATCGGAAGATATGTCCCCTGGTTGGCGAACATTTGGGAACAGCAATTTCAAGTATGCTGTGCTGATACGTTTTACTGCTTCAGTGTCTCTTGTATCAGCCCCATCTGGAACAACAACAAGCTCATCCACTATAGCTCTGTAACTCATGTCATCTCTTAACTCGTGCATAACAGAGCAGAAATATTCAGAATTCAAAGCCCACCCAGAGGCCTTAAGATCGTCATTCATTCTCGGTATGTTCCAGCCTTTTATAAAGCCGTGGAATCTGTCTATCAGCGCAGATTCATGAAAGACTTTAGGAAGTTCCTCAAACATATTGCCAAAACCATCTTCCTCCATCACCTTCTTGCTTATATTGCCACAAAGAATCATTCCAGCATATGCCGTTCCTTCATGATTACCTACGGTGTAAACTCCAGATTCAAGATACCCCTTAAGTACTGCTCTCATTTCATCAACATCAGTAAAAGATATGGTTTGAACTTCATCTAATGTAATAAAATCATTTCCGGCAACAAGACCCTCTGTATGCCTGTTCTGGTCATAGAACATCTTTGCTCGACTCATAATACCGCCACTGGACAACCATCCATATCGACTGACTCGTCCAAATAAATATGATTTCCCAGTACCCTTTGGAGCAAGTTCAATCAAGTTAAGTCTTTTCTCTATAAACGGCAGGATCCTTGTCAACATTGTAAGCTTCTTCTCTTCGTCATTACCGTATCCTGTTGAATTATAATCGACTGCACCAAGAACCACATCGATCCATTCTTTTGTTGTGAATTCTTTTCGCGAATCCTTGAAATAGTCGATATCAATCCTGTAAGGGCAAAATGATTTGAAAGAAAGAAGTTTTATTTTCCCTTTCTTGCCAGCCTTGGATCTATCTTTATTTTTATTGATGTTGAACGACCATTCGTGCTCGTATTCGTCAGGAGACTGATAGCCAAGTTCTACCATCCCCCATGTTTCATACTCATTAACAAGGTCTGCCTTGCATTCATCCCACACAGATTCATCGATCATTGTATCCTTGTATGATAGTCCAAAATCAGGAAGCGAAAATGATACCTGTCCAGTTTTAATATCAATATCAATGGAAACCTTAGCCAAAAACCTGACTGTTTCCTGTTCGATAACAACACGATTCTTTATCGCGTTCCAGTCCTCTTTCTTCGGAAGATATGTATGTACAAATTTTGATACCTGGTCAGCATCAAATACTCCGTCTTCATCTTCAAATTTCTGAAGAATCCAGTCTCTCATAAACGATGGAAGGCTGAGTGCAGAGAATATGTTGCTCTGCTTCTTGAGATCTTTATATACAACCATCTCGTCAAAGCAATTTCTCAGTTTTTCTTCAGTGTTCGTCACTTTGCTTCCCTCCTATTAAAACAGTTCATCAAAGTCATCACTCATCGATGCACTCTTACCTGTTGCTTTTATTTCAATATGAGCCGCAAGGTCTTTTCCAATATATACATCTGCCGGATAAGTTCCTGCCCGCTTTATATCTGGAATTTTCACAGCGTAATGGTTATCATCAATTCTTTCCGATGAATAGCGTTTATTGCCGTATCCAAGTGATAATGTATCTCGAATTGCCTTATTTACATACAGCGATATTTGGATTCCCGTCTTATAGTCTGCTTTTATCTTTTCTTCATCAATAATCGAGACCACAATACTGCTGTCATTCAACGACAATGTAATTAAGGGAACAACTACTTCCTCGAGTGAAGCACCTCCGTGAACTTCTACATTTGCAGCTCGGCTACCTTTGAATCTTCCATAATCTGCAAGAACGATATATCCTCGTTCTTCTTCGGATATGGCAAAAGGGAGGTCACAATCCGAGAAGAACTTGCAGCATCTTCCTGAATGCTCTCCTTTTGTATCTGTTTCATATTTTTCTTCTTTATTTTTTAGAACAGCAAGCCTTGATGCGCCATGATCACTTGCGATTACAACACGGTCGTATTTCCTTAATCCTAAGGTTGTTGCAATATCATTCACAGCTCGTTCGATTATCTCCAGCTCTTTTGCAAGGTGAATAGGATATGGGGTTTTAGCGCTGTAATAGTATCCACCTTTATCTTTGTGCTTGATTTCATCGAGTTCTTCTTCCTTAGGGTGTCTTGATTCCTCAGGCCAATTCTTGAAGAAGTTACTATTTTCACACGTAATCGTTGGAAGTAATGCCCTACCAATCTCCACCTGAATCTTTAATCCACGCCTTTTTGCAAGCTCGATTATATAACTTAGATACTCAACCCCAAGGGCATCAATCCAAAATAGCTGCGTTGATTTACAATAAGCTTGTTTTACGAGTTCATCCCTGCTCGGAAGACGATTGTATATTCGTTCCCGTGCAAGCCTATCAACCTCGTTTGAAAATTCCTCTGTTATAAGATTCCTGAGTTTAAGTTCCTTATATTTTTCAAAATATGCTGTAAGCCTTGCCGCAAACCCCGGATCAAGATTCTTCCCGCTAAAAGAATATTTTTTCATATATGCAGCAAGATCGGGATATATCACTGTAAGGTTATCCGGAATACCGTGACAAGCAATCCAGATAATTACTTCCTGTCTTTCAACCAACGTATTATCTGTCAGTTTATAAACGCTCTCATCCGCGTTCTCCCTATTTTCACTAACAAAAGAAGCCATTTCTGGTTCTGGATAATTAGAAAGTAGCTTTTTCCTCTCATTGTAAAACATGGAAAATCCGGGGTCCACATGTGAAATACCTATTATCGCGTTCATGACATTACGCTTAAAGCTTTCAATTCCTTTGCTCTTTTTTAAAACATAACCCAAATATTTCCCATCATATGATTTTGCATTTACCATTAAATAAACATAAAAAAGCCAGCTCTCGTATTCATCCCTATAAAGAAGTTCATAAAAATCCGCATCTTGATACCCTGGAAAGCCATAGTCAGAAAAAATTTCCTCAATTTTAAATTTTTTATCTCGAAGCTGTAAAAGTAACTTCTCCCACATTTCCTCTGTTCCGCACGCCTTTGGAACAACATACATGTTTAGCTTCCTCGAAATTGCTTCATACGAGTCTTTTACCCGTTGTACGGGAAGAATGGAGTCTTTGAACTCCATAACTGTACTCGCGGAAATCTGTCCTGACGAGCCTGCTTCCAGAGTCTTAAGGACATTTTTTATTCCGCTTATTTCATATATCCCGAGTCCGGGATCTGAGAACTTAAAGCTAACTGTAGTGTCAAGATCATCACCGAATGCTACCCTGCCACTTTCAAGAAGTCTTTTATCACTTCTAACAAGCTCCTTAACCTGCGTTGATACGCATCTCAGAAGCAGCACCACCTGTGCACTGCCAAGGTTGTAATTAACAAGCTCCAAAAGAACGTCTTTTGTCCTTGTATCCCCACTTAATGCAAGATACTCTCCTAACCCAAGTAATACAACGTTGTTATAAGCACACGATACATCAGCAGTCTCCAGCCTTTGCCTGAGGGCATCCATGTCCGGAACCTTATCCTCACTCCTACAACAATCGCTCACACTTATGATACTGATAGCACGGCTTTTAAGGCTGTCTA
The DNA here is from genome assembly GCF_000954015.1 of Clostridium sp. FS41. Taxonomy (NCBI): domain Bacteria; kingdom Bacillati; phylum Bacillota; class Clostridia; order Eubacteriales; family Clostridiaceae; genus Clostridium; species Clostridium sp. FS41. The sequence goes on along the minus strand of NZ_JYHN01000040.1, from coordinate 71,348 downwards.
TAATTTCTCCGTATTCCTTATCTCCAACTGCCATAAAGAATGGCTTATGGAGCCTGGAGACAAAATAATCATCGATTACCTTCATATTCATGAAGATCATTCACCTCCATTAATGATTTCAATTCCAAGTGTCATATTCTCCTTGATAAGCGATATAAGATGCTCCTTAAGCTCGTCCCTACCCATTGCATTGATTTTTGCAATCGCCATATCACTGGCGCCGGAATCGTATTCTGCTTTAGCAAGCTCTCGGATCTTTTCCTGAACACTCGGATGAGTTCCCCAATCATAGGTCTCAACAGGCAGGGTTTCTAATACATCTCTTACTCTATCAATGTCTGTTAATATTTTTTTGTAAGTTCCAAGAATGCTTCTGAACGCAGTGTCAACTTTCTCCTTATTCTTCATTGCTACAAAAATAGTCGTTTTACCAAGGAAGCCAAGAGCTTCTTTCAATTCACTTTCCGATGCATTTCCACGGTTAAGAATGTCAAATGTCTTTTTAGCAGAGTCGTATTCTGCCTTTGGTACGATAGCAAGGATGGGCGTCCGATTAACTGCCGACCACGCCATCGGAGTTTTAGAAGTCGTGTTATCTTTCCAGAGCTTAAAGAGCTGTGTCTTTGTTTGATTTTTGCGAAATTCATCTGCAATTCTCCTCACAATCGCATTGCTCTCTGTCTTGGACTTTTTGAAAACCTCTGCAAGCTCAGTTGTGCGAAGCAGCGCCATGTCCTCATCTGTTAAGCCTTCCAAATAAGGCGCATATATCTTCGCAAATGCTGGAATTTCATTAGAAAGATATCCCTCGACAGCAGACGTATTTTGGACAAATTCATCTGTATATGATTTCATTTGTTCCGGTAAAATATCAAGATCAAGATAAATCTTTCGCAGAAACTCAAGTGTTCCTTTCAGATTGGGATATTCCTCCTGGAGCGCCTCACAGGAGCACATCACAAACTTTAATTTTTCATGCCATGTGCTATCGGCATCTTTTTTTGAGTGTGCTGCCGCATGAAGAATATCATTTGTAGCCTTCACATATGTATAATCAACAATTAACTTTCTTATTTGATCTTCTCCGGTGTCAAAATTCCAAAGGCTTGAATACTCCACAGAAAACAATCTTCCGATATCAGTAAGCAGCCTATCATCATTTGCACCGATTTTATCTGCCAGAATACGAAGTTGTCCACCATCAAAACAATCTATGAATTTCAGTATGCCTTTTCTGCAATTTTCAGTAGTAAGAAGACTTTTCAGCGAATCCGTCAGTGATGTATTCTTTCTGGCCTCAGCCCCTATTTCATTTGCAACCAAATGCGTATCTGCTCCTTCTTTCTGTACAAGCTCTATGTATTTGGAAACTATATCATAAACACCATCATTGTCTACGCTTTTCAAGCACCACACAGGGAGTCCCAGCATCTGCATTCTTGATTTAACAGCCGCCGCCGCTTTAACCGGGGAAGAAAGTGTGTTCTCCGGAATGCCCCACGCTTTTTCAGTGACCTCATAAAAAGCACGTTCATCTGGAGTCATCTTAACAATGTACGTCTCTGTTTCTTTGCTGATACAGTTAGCAATCAGTTCCGCCAATTTGTCTGGAGTCATTTCTCCGTTTGCCCCATTTTGATCTATATACCGAAACTGAGGTTGGCTGTATTCCTTAAGCAAAAATCCGAGCAAAAAAGCGGTAAGATTACTCTGAGCGTATCCGTACTTAGAAACAAGGTGCTCATATACCTCAGAAACCGGTACTGGCTTATCATTTTCAAATTTCTCTCTAATAAGTTCCTCTATAGAGCTCTTAATTACAGAAATGCTCTGTCTGGAAGTTTCAGGTTTTGTCCAATAGTCAGCAACATTCCAGACTCCTACAAGGATGCTCTTTTCCACACCTGCAACGACACCACTCGTCTTCTGATTGATTCCGCACAGTGCGGCTGCCTTTGCATTCGTAAGCTTGAATTGTGATTCCGTCAAACCTTTACAAAAATCCGGAACATATTTGAATTTTCTTAAAACGACCGTCTGAAGAATATCAGCAACGCCTGTACCTCCAGCAACTTTCTCTCCATCAACATAGTCTTTATTCCAGATTGTAAATGTTCCATTATATATGCGGTTCTTCCAAATAATAGAAAGTACCTGTTCAGCCTTCTTGGAATTATCACGTGCAGACAGATTATTGTTACCCTGATAATAATTTGCCATAGCAGAGTATTCTATATATGCATCAAAGTCCTCATCACCAAGCGGGCTAGCCGTTGCATCGATGACAAGGATATTATCGTAGTCTCCACTGACAATTGCTGCTTTTATCTTTTCTCTTAAAGCACTTCCTTCCACGCTATCTTTTGCAAAAGCAATTACCGTATTAAAATGCCAATTTTCCTGACGATTCTTTAGCGTATTAACCGTCTTTGTAAAATCATTTATCGTCACCGGAGTAATCTGCCCAGAATTATCCTCTGCAAAGCGAAGCTTCAAAGCAGGGTTCAGAGAAAGACAAGTCCCCAGCTTTCCATCACTTACAAGGCTTGCGGTGGAACTGCTATTTCTTATTGATTTTTTGTATTCATTAATTTTTGCTTGATCGCCTGCTAGCACAGCGACTCCATAAGCGAACTTATTGTTTCCAATCGGAGTTTGAACAAGTACTCCACTCTTGCAAAGCTGTTTTGCAAGATTCTTACATGCTGAATCCAATCCTGAAGAGATTCCTTCAAAGGCATAGCTGATATTCTGTTCCGTAGGTTTGAGGATATCGATCTCTCCATGTAAACGCTTGTCGATTGCCTGCATGATAAGAATCGTCTTCAATACTCGCTGCTGATCATCCCTCAGATTTTTCTGCTGTGGGAACGCATCGAGAATCATACGTATATCAGGAGAAAGATTGTCTTTTCCTTTCTCGTAGAAGAAATCCCAAAGCATGTCTATCGTAAGAAGTGGATAGTCATCATCCGGACCATAATTTGAAATAAACCATTGGAAAGCCTGGGAATCGTCCCTCACTTTAATAAAGTCAAACATACTCCGCTGATTAGATGCAAAAGCAGATGCAATGTTTTTTAAGACAAGTGCTGCCATAGGATGAATCGGCATTATATCCTTGATGACTTTCTGTTCTTTGATATTGGCTGCCTTCATAACAGCGTTTCTCGAGTCACTCAATCTACTGTTCAGAGTATCCGCACAGTTATTCCAAGTCTCTTTTGCAGCAGATTTCACCTGAAAGGCGTGACCAATCAGATCAAACGCAATATTGTCAGGCAAAGTGATTTCTACCTTCTCAAAGCGCTGTTGAACAACCTTCCACGACTCATCCTGATCGTCAATAATACTGCCCGCCTGATGTGTTACGATTACAAGATAAAACGGACTCTCCTGACAAAGTGCGACAACCTTCTGGAACTCGTCCAATGAATACTTATTGTTTTCAAAGAATTTACTGAACTCATCCCAGAAGAATACAATCTTTATATGGTTCTGCTCGATAACATCCTTCAGCCAATTCTTAAGCTTATCGGCATCAAGGTTCATCGCCGTGATTCCTTCTTTATCCGCAAGCTCAAAAATATTTGACATAAGTTCTTTAATATCAGAAGACTTCTTCAGAGTGTTCAACACTTCATCTGCATTAGACTGTGAAAATTTAGCCATCCATTCCGGCTTCTCAAGTAGATCGCCAAAAAATCTCTTGTGCGCCGGATCTTCGATCCATGCAATAACATTCTCTTTAAGCGTATTTTCTCCCATGTATGTAACGCGGTCACTCTCTGTTAAAGCCTCCCTGACGCTCTCCTGAACGGCAGCAAAGAACTTCTGAGGTGTTGTGATACCTCCCGTCGCATATCGATAAGCTGTAACAATACCTCTGTCACGGTGTCCCAGAAGTTTTGTCAGGAGATCACTTTCTTTTCTCAGTGTATCATATCTTTCCCAATATGTTTTCAGTTCCTCCTCGGGCACTTCGAGGACCTTTTTCAGCGTAAATGCACACTGGGATTTACCAGTACCATAGGCACCGTGAATCCAAACAGAGCGATTCGTGCTACCACCCAACATATTTTCAGCTGCGCGAAGCAGTTTAACGAATGTTGCATGAGGATACGTAGTATCCCATCTGGCGCCTCCAGCTATCGCGGAATCATCAATGCACGGGAAATATTTCTCATTCACATCGAAGAACTGATCGTATTTTCCTCTTCCAAAGTCTGCCATAATTATTCCTCCTCAAACAGACGAAGGACATCTCGCGACGTCTTGTCTGTCAATGATATTTTATCCAGATCGTTCGTAAACGTAGCATTAATAAATTCCGAATACTTTGCCGAAAGTCCCATAAGAATGGACTTTGTTTCCTCATATTCGAGTCCAAACAATCGAGTAGGGCTGATGCCGGCCCGATCAATATCGTCGTTCATCATCCAGGCCAACGTGAATTCTTTATAATCGTTACATTTCTCTGCGAACTTATAAAGAGCATAGAGAACAACGCGATTATCGGATATAACACACTTAGTTCTGCAAATAGAAGCTATTTGATTGCCATTATCCACAACAAATCCCCAATTTAGCGAAGTACCCATTGGCAATTCACAAAACCTCTTAAATGCATTAACGATTGATGTGGTATCACCTTTACTAACACCTTCCGCCATAAGTAAGTCCCTTACTTTTTCTCGGTCGTAATATATTCCTACGTCTAAGTTATTAACATACCAAGCAAACTGCGGATTTTCGACAAAATTAATGGCCATAATCCCCCATGATGTCTCGCTTTCCCATCCAATACTGGTAATAAGATCAAACAGACCTACACACTTACTATCTTTATCAATTACGCCAGACTCTCTAAGAAAACGCTTGACCTTTGGCTCCTGATTTTTCTTATTAAGTGTATTATTATCCCAATAATCATTTCCGAGCTCAAAAAACTCTCTGATCCACTCCACCTTAGGTGCGTGATTTGCGAAAGAATTAATACTTTTATCTTTCATAGTTCCTCCTGTTGATGTTCTTAGTGAATGAAATAAAAGGCATCCATCATCTATTTCATGACATTGTCCACAATGAACACAATTATTTATTTCTAATCCGTGATCAAATGTAATACACCCCTGTCTGCAATTTGTCTCGCATACCCGACATCCGTTACAATACGCTGCCTTATGAAAGACTTGCTTAAATTTCTTTACTTCTCGCGGATATTTTTTTAACAAAGCGGCATCACATGTAACTATGTATCCCTTTTCAGACTCCTCAAAAGAATAGTCAAATGGAAGTTCTCCAAGTGTTTTTATCCATTCACGCCAATCTGTTGCCGGATCTTTCACTGTGATAATAATCTGACCTTCTTTTACTTCATCTTTATATTTTTGCTTATTTATGGTTAAATCCCTGCCGTTTTTCCGAGCATTCCAACCGCCTAAGGAAACATATGTATTTAACGCTTGATCATTGTCCTTATCTCTTGCATCCATCATCTTAATGAGATCTACATATTTTTTTACCTCAGATGGATATGAGCTATATTGCACATAATCTCCCTTATTGCCACCCATAGGGCAAAACAAACATCCAGCTCTCGAATTTCCTTTCTTATATGCCTCATTTACATAGAGGTTCTTCGCAAAAATATAAAGCCACACCTCTGCAGACGTCCACTCTAGAATAGCATTAAAGCTATACTGTCCTTTCTGTTTCTTCCCATAATTTTCGTACTTGTATTCACTTCTAGCTACGCTTTCGTGTTTACGCACACCTACAAAGTCCATACCCACATAATCGTCTTTACCGGTTATCTCTCGAAGTTTCAGTGTCTGCGGAGCACTTTTGTGAACACTACAGCACCACCGTAGCACTCTCGCTGGTGGCCCGAATATTTCCCACGATTCATGTGGATCAAGATGTGATCTGGCAATATAAAACGGTGTTCCATCTGCATCGCACACTTCCTTGGTCTTTTCAACTACTGTGTAGGTATCCGGGAACTCCATACCAGTGTCTCCAAATATCACTACAAAGCTTTCCTTAGGAAGTGCTCGTTTTACAAGGTCGAGAAGGACAGCACTATCTTTGCCTCCTGAAAACGCCACGTGGAACACATCTAGCTTGTTTTTGTATTTCTCGTAGATAGCAATAATTTTCTTTGCCGTAGTGTTTTCAATAACATCCAACATATCTCTGTTTTTATTCACCATGGCGGCTATATCAATCGGTCGTAATTCCCTACCATCCACCTCAGGTTGCACTGGTTTGCCGTTCTCATCCTCAAGAATGATTATTTCTGGCGCTTCATAGAGATTACCACCTTTAAGTTTTGCTATCGTTTTCCCTCTATACCAGTACTGCACAGACTCAGCCCACATATACGGGATATCGGACTGTTTATCATATTTCCAATATTTATCAAAACCGAGCAAATCAAGTTCAGGCGCGTATACAGGTCTCGGCTCTTTAGAGAATACCGTAGGCGTGGAATTTAAGAGGATCCCGCCTGTTTCTTCGTCATATGTATATGAGTACATGCTACTCCCTCCTTTCCCGCAACTCTGCGGCATCATTAATAAGCAAAGTTATATTATTGTATCGTTTTCGCTCTATATATCCAGCTTCTGTCAAAAAATCAAATACGTCATCCTCGGACAAACTCCTTCCGGAACGAGCTACGGCATGTACCATAATATCGTGATAACTGAGTGTGCAGGACCTGGCTACCACAGCACCAGAATTGGATGAATTTGCCCGGCGCGTATCATATCTATATTTCTTACTAAATCTCCGACAATAGCTTTCTAGCAAAAAGAGATTCCAACTATATCCGCAGAAAGGAAAAATGCTGAAGGTCGTGACCTCCCTCATTCCCATAAAATCAGCTTTCACAATATAGTCAAGCGCTGTATCAATCCTGTCGACATCAAACTTTATCAGCCTATCCGCAACAAAATTATCTTTGTCAATTCGCACCATGACAGCATTTGCTGCCTCAACAATCTCTGATTGCCTTATGGTACCAGCGACTCTTTCCGCGATATGCATCAATCGGTCGTATGTACACTCCTCCTGTTTTCGACAAAACTCGATAACTGCGGTGTATGTATCTTCGCTCGCTCCCTTTCGTGTCAAAATTCTTGCATTACGATCAAACCCGTCTTCTATGAGTTTGCAGAAACATCCAATAAAAGCAGAATCGGAGAACTCTGGGTTCGCATCCTTCAGAGCACCGAAAGGAAGCTCATCAAGAGAAGCCCTGCCGTACTCTTCACATTTCTCATCAATAAATGTGACAAGATTTTCCATCTCGTTTTCGTCCGCTTCAAAACGATCGAGCCTTGCATAAGTCTCAAAACTATTCCAAATAAAGGCTGATTGCTGGCCAAGTGTAAACTTAATCTTATCAAGCGGTATTAATGGCAATTTTACAGAAAGTTCATCAAATGTCCGTAAAACGCTCTCTCCCCATACACGAAGGATATCATTTCTTACTAATTCAAGCTCGGTTTGTCGTCCCTGTACTAATGCAAAGTAATTGTCTCTATATCTGAAGTCCGGGAGTAAGTTTTTCATTATAGCCTTTAGCATTTCAGATGACATAATCTTAGCTTCAAAATAATGTTCTGAATTCAGATCATACAGAGATTCGTAATATATTATGTTCACACCCTGAGTTTCAAATTCTCTTATACTCTGTTCTATACTCTGCTTTTCATCATCAGCTATAAGATAGACTTTACCTTGAAACTCAAATCCCATTTTCCTTATTACCGTAAGCAACTGTTCGTCCTCGAGAGAGCACTCAACACTATTGACACTTAAATAGGATGCTCGGAATCTGTATAGTTCTACTTCATCATCCTTAAAACCATACTCAAAACGAGGAAGCTCCAGTGTTGTCCTAATCCGCATTTGTTCATCCGTATTGATTTCTTCGAGATCATTCTTCGCTTTCGGCTGCTGTATAGGCGAATATTGCCTAGCCTGGCCGCCTTCAATCAAACCAAAATACTTTTTGTACTTTGCAAGTGCAGCAGTAAATCTATGGTGCTGAGTATCGTTATAGGCCTGAAATTCTGCATTGCTTACAAGAAGGTCTATATTTTGATTTATTTCATCCAAAGATTCTGCGCCGTATATTCTTCCCGTTCCAATATCATGCTCCCGACAAAACGTGTCACAGTTGTTTATTCCAGAAGCATAGCTTTTTCCAGTCTGAGCTGTCAGCCCCTCTATTTCTATCAGCCATGTATAGAAATCTCCGTTGATTTTATTCGCGGCGTCTCGTGTCGAATCACCCAAAGAAGGCACTTGTTTCTGGGAAGCTCCCTTCGGCATATATCTAATTATGACATCCGAGTAATCAATTCCGCAAATGTCCATCAGTTGTTTTATTTTGCTGATAATTCCAGATGCGCTGCAGTTTGTTTCTAAATACAATCCCCCTGTTATTTCTTTCGGAGCTATTAGATAACGCTTCCCCTGTTCATCCGTGATATCTACGCATTTTCTTCCGCCTATATTTTTACCAATGAGTGATTTAATCTCTTTTGAATAATCATCAAAAAAACAGCTCACTGTCTGTACATATGCTTCTGACCAATTTTTGACAGGGTATACCTCTCCGAAGTATTCTACAGAAACTGGACGGGTATATGAATAATCCATCTTTTCTGTGAAAGATGCGGTTTGAGGTTCACCTTCCATACCATCAGTGGGGATAACTTCATCTATAGAATTAGACTCCAAATACTCCTTGTATACATTAAGAGTGCTAAGCATATCCGCTCGGCGTCCTCTGGAATGAATTCTTATACCTCTGTTATTTTTGATATTTTCTATCAAGTCGATAATCTCATCAGAACTATCGATATCAAAAAGTTGAGAACTGATAGTTCCGTTTTTTTGTAACAGTATATTCAGAACACTTATGGACAACTTGATGTCAGACGCCATCTTCTCTGGCTTATTATTTTCAAGCCAAAGAAGGAAGTTCTTCCTGTTATCAGGAACTGACTCTGACATTACTTTCGCCTCCCGTAATAACTTCTCATATATTTCTCGTTCATCCTTATATATTCGGACGATATCAAAATACCATCCGTTTGTAACGTGCAGTCCTGATTGTCCTTCTGTATAGGCATACTCAAGGCAATTCATCTGCAAGCTTACTCCATTTTCGTTTCTATATTTTTCATCAATCTTTATCCCTCGTCCTATAGCTATTTCTCGCAGTCTGGATGAGACATCCGAAACAGCCTCTTTTCTTTTGATCTCACCCGCTAAAACGCGGAGCATAGCCTGAAAAAGAACTGCAGCCTCATGCATATCCCATAGAATCCTTGCGGCCATCCGTATGCTGCCTCCTCTCTTCATTTTATCAAATAGGCTGTCCGATTAAACAGACTCATACGGCTAATCGCTCATGCCCTATTCATCCTTTACACTCTCGCAAATATCCGAAATGTCGCAATTCAGCTCTTAGCTTATTTTTACTAAGACATCAGTTGTGACGTTAGCGCCTTTTCTGAGCTAGCAAATGAAGCAGAGCTTATCTTGACCGCCTTTGTAAACTCTGTTTTTTATGTCTCTTTCTACGAGCATTATCCACAATTCGTCTTTGTGGTACGTTACCACAGTGGCATCCTTTGCTTTAAAATCCATATTCTCTGGTATAACAACATTCAGGTTATCCGCTATGCTTACTTGGCATCCTCCTGACGATTGATAAAGTCTTGAAACAAACTATCCTGGATTATTTCCCCATCAAATTCCTCTTATCTCCCACCTAGAAATAACAATTTTCTACAGCGTTATTCTAACATAAAAAGGATTGCTCGTCATCCTATTTATTAGCAGTATAGAACACACGAATTTTTTATTTAAATTCCACTGCCCGCTCATGCAGTAGAATTCTCCCCCACCCAGATGATATTCCTTCTCTCCTGTATCGAGTTTGTATATTTCTATTTTCGACTTAGCTCGACAATTATTTCACAATGATTCGTCCCCGGAAACATATCCACCGGCCACACCTCCCCCGCCACATATCCCAGCTTCCTCATATACCTCACATCCCTGGCCAAAGTCTCAGGATTACACGACACATACACAACCTTCCCCGCTCCCATCTTCCCTACAGAGTCCAAAAACTCTCCTGTACTGCCGCTCCTTGGCGGATCCATAATCACCACATCCACCTTTTCTCCCCGTTCAGCCATATTTACCAGGAACCGTCCCGCGTCATTGCAGTAGAAACGCACGTTCTTCCTATCATTCATCTTGGCATTGCTCACCGCATCCCGCACAGCATCCTGATTTAATTCCACGCCAATAACCTGCCCAGCCTGTTTGCTGGCAATGATCCCAATGGTTCCAATGCCGCAGTACGCATCCACCACCAGTTCCTTTCCGGTGAGTCCTGCCAGTTCCAGCGCCTTTCCATACAGCACTTCCGTCTGGACCGGGTTCACCTGATAGAAGGATCTGGAAGAGATACGGAATCTGCAGCCGCACAGTTCGTCCACAATATATCCCTTGCCATACAGCACATGTTCCTTGTTCCCCAGAACCATACTGGTACCGCGCCCATTGATATTCTGTACAATGGTGGTGATCTCCGGATGTTTTTCCCTCAATGCCTTAACAAAATTATTTTTAGATGGAAATACAGGAGATGCCGTGACAAGCACCACCATGATCTCATTGGTTGTAAATGCCCGGCGGATCAGCACATGGCGCAGTAGTCCAAAGCCAGTATCCTCATTATAAATACGTATCTTAAATGACTTGAGCATATTGCGGATCGTACCGATAATCTCATCCGCCTTTTCATCCTCTATCATGCACTTCTCCACAGCAACCACATCATGGCTGTTCTCCTGGTAAATACCGGAAATCACATTTCCCTTTTCCCAGGCAAACACAGCATGTACTTTGTTGCGGTAATGGAATGGATCCTTCATTCCAATGATCGGCTTAACAGGGCAGATACCCTTAAACAGTTCCTCCACCTGCTTCTGCTTTTGTTTCAACTGTTCATTGTAATCCAGATCCAGTATCTGACATCCCCCGCACCGTTTCATAACCGGGCAAAGTCCTTTTCCCTCCGGCTTTCCTTTTTTATCTGCCATCCGGTCAGATACAGGTCTGCCCATCTTCCGTCTATCCGGGCTCTGCCAATCCGTTATCCGTTGATCCACTGTCTGTCTTTCTGGCCTTCCCTTTCCTATCCCCCTTTTATCATTCAAACCGCCAATATTCTCACTGGACTTACCCATTCTAAATCCCCGGTCATCCCTGCCGCTGCGCAGTTCCCGTTCATCCCTCTTATCCTTACGCCGATCATCACGCTGCGGCCCTCTATCCCCTCTCTTGGCCGCTGCATCCTGTTTTCCCCCGTGATTTCTCTTGGACATTTTATCCAAATCCTTACCAGGATGTTTATCAGTATCCTTGTCCGTATATTTACCGGTATGTCTATCGGTATATTTATCACTATATTTATCGTCATATTTATCACTATGTTTGTCCATATATTTACCGTCCCCCCTGCCACGAGTACCGCCAACTTCCGCCTTTTTCACCGGTCTCTGCTCCCACCGCTTCTCTGCTTTCCCCCCGTTCCTCTTCTCCGTTCTGTTCCCACTTTCATTTCCACCAATTCGGCTCATTGTCTTATTCTCCCATTCTGACAGCTGTTTTTACTTAAAAACAGTACAGACAGCGGCTCGATCCCCGCTCTCCTCTGCTATAACATATTTGTCATCATCACTTCATGTCGGTTTTGGGGCGCTTGATCCCACTAAAAACCCTATCGACATTTTACCATATATTTAATATAATGTGTAATTTTATCATATATCCGCCCAATCCCCTCCCACATCACCACCAGCTGCCTGCAATTATCACCCAAGTTATCACCCAAAAACGGATACAGACATGATCACACATTCCCACACAGTCTCCACCGTTCCATCCACATACAATTCCACACAAAATCTCACATATAATCCCACATCTGCTCCCGATCCCCCATACAAGATCGACCCCACCCGATACATTGGAAGGCCATCCGATCCCACCGGACGCATTTCTCAGGAGATCCGCTCCTACGAACTTTTGGGCTCCCTCCTCATTCCCTACATTCGCCTGGACCACGATGCCATGCCGACCGTAGAGGCATGCCAGGAGATCGACAAACTGCTAGAACTGAAGGTATACAAAAACTTATTTCTGCGAAATGCTCAAAGGACCGGTTTCTACCTGCTTATGCTTCCCGGCAGTAAAAAATTTAAAACCTCTGTTTTATCCAGACAGCAGTTCTCACCTATCATTTGCGAAACCGGAATATATGAAAATGCATCTGGATATCACGCCCGGTTTCGTCAGTATCCCTGCCCTTATGAATGATGCAGAGTATCATATCCAGCTGCTTATTGACAGGGATGCAATGCAAAAACAGGAATATTTCCCCTGCCATCCCTATGTCAATACATCCAGTATCAAATTCCGTACCCGGGATCTGTTGGAGAAACTCCTTCCGGCCATGGGCCATTCCTATATCGTGGTAGACCTTCCAGGTGCGTAACAAACACTCCCCCCTATTGGCAGCCACACCACTCAAAAACCGGAGCCATCAAAGACAGTCATTGATATGCTCCCATATCACATGCTCCGCCTGATGGTACTCCGGTTTCTTTTTCACCAATTTTCCTTATAATCTCCGCCTTAGATCGCCGCTGTCACATCCTTCAGCCACGCCCTCTCATCCTCATTCAAATGGGGGCCGATCTTCTCATATACCTGTCTGTGATACTCATTTAAAAGCTCCACATCACTTTCTGTCATCAGCGTTTTGTCAACCACTTCCAGGTCAATGGGGGCAAATGTGAGAAATTCAAACTTCAGGAACTGCCCATACTCATTTTTTTCATCCTTTACGCACACGGTCAGGTTCTCTGTCCTGATACCGTGGCTTCCCTCTATATAAAGTCCCGGTTCATCGGATGTGATCATACCGGGCTCCAGAACCCCGTTATCCTGGCGCTCAGGCACCATTTTAAACCGGATCCCGTTAGGCCTTTCATGGCAGTTAGACAAGTAGCTGACGCCATGGCCTGTGCCATGTTCAAAGTTAAGCCCCCTGCTCCACAATGGTTCCCTGGCCACATAATCAATACTCAGTCCTCTGCAGCCGTGAAGGAACTTCACCGCTCCCAGGCGCAGCATGCTCATAAGTACCAGTGTAAAATGCTCCTTTTCCTCGTCTGTCACCGGTCCCAGCGCAATGGTCCTGGTGATATCCGTGGTTCCCTCATAATACTGGCCGCCGGAGTCCACCAGATACAGCCCCTTTGGCTCCAGGGGGATATTGGTCTCTTCCGTAGCTGAGTAATGACACATTGCCCCATGTTCCCCGTATGCGGATATGGTTGAAAAGCTGAGTCCTATGCAGCCCTCCTGTTCCATCCGCAGTTTTTCCAGGTAATCAGACACACTGATTTCATCCATGGGAATCCTGCCAATGTTTTTCTTCAGCCAGTAAATGAATTTGGTCACCGCCACGCCGTCCTTGATATGGGCATTCCTCTCATTTTCAATCTCCACATCATTCTTAACAGACTTCATCAGCGCGGTGGGGTTCATCCTGTCAATGATCTTATTGGAGCTGTCCAGCAAACGGTAGATCGCATAATTGACGCGGCTTTTCTCCAACAGCACCTTCTCATTCCTGAAACCTTCCACCATATCATAAAGTTGATCATAAGGCAGCACCGTAACCCCAATATCTTCCAGATACTGCCTGGTGGTAATGTTCTCTCCATTATCCATATACGGATATGCCCGATGCTCCAGTACCTCCTCATTTACAAACAGATACAGCTGTTCCATGGTAACCACCACATAGGACAATACCACGGGATTATGGCGTATATCGCCACCCCGGATATTTAAAAGCCATGCAATGTCATCCATGGATGTGAGCACATGAACCGAGGCATGAGCTTTCTTCATGGCCTCTCTCACATCCTGTATTTTATCTTCGCTGCATTTTCCTGCATACTGCTGGGCCAGAACCCAGGCCGGCTTTGCCGACAACTCGGGCCGGTGATCCCATATGCTTCCGATCAGATCCAGTCCATAGGATATCCTGACGTTCTTGTCTTCCAGCACATCCTCCAGATTTAACCCGGCCGCCGCATTAACCACCCGGCCGTCAAATCCAAGGCACCCCTTTGAGGGAAGCGTCTGCTCCAGATATTCCTCTACATCAGGTACGCCCTCCCGTCCCATTTTCATCATGGTCACCGAGGTTCCCTCCAGTTCATGGGAAGCCTGGACAAAATAGCGTCCGTCCACCCACAGGCAGGCCTCATCCATGGTCACCACGGCCGTTCCTGCCGAGCCTGTGAATCCTGTGATATATTCCCTGCATTTAAAATGCTCTCCCACATATTCAGACTCATGAAAATCTGCTGTTGGAACCAGATATGCGTCCATCCCCTGCTCCTTCATCAAAGCACGAAGTGCACACAGTCTTTCCTGAATCACACCCATCATCTATTCCTCTCTTTCTCTTGATTAACACTTTTTCCCAAACAGTGCTGTCCAAACCTTCAGCCCATCTATCTCCCGCACCTGCGCGGGTCGTCTAACCCGTGCCATGTAACCCGCTCCATCTAACCTGCGTCATCTAATCTAACCTCACCCATGGTTCCCTACACCGGCTCACGCCTCATCGCGTCCTCAATGGCGGCTCCAATCCCTTCATTATAAGTGGGCTGCGCTCTCATGGCAAAGGACATTTCTTCCGCAGTGAGCCCATTGGCGATAGCAGTGGCAATCTCCCCGATCATGTCCGTTGCACGGGGACACATCATCTGAGCGCCCACAATGGTATTGGAGTACGCCTCGAAAACCAGGCGGATAAATCCGTTCTCTTCACCGGATATGATGGACTTTCCATTGTCCCTCATGGAAAAATGTCCGCAGCGCACCTTTAGCCCGCCCTGTTTTGCCCGCTCCTCCGTAATTCCAACCGTGGCAATCTCCGGATCCGTGTAAATACAGTTTGGCACAATGGGAAGGGACACAAACATGCCGTTGGGCACTACCTCCAGCTTGACGCTGTGAGCCCTTCCCGCGATCTTTTCCACTACGTACGTGCCCTGGGCCGCCGCCACATGGGCCAGCTGTGTCCTGGCAGCCACATCCCCTATGGCAAATACGCCCGGCTCACTAGTCTCAAAATCACTGTTCACTGCAATCTTTCCATTCTGCATTTCCAGGGAAATGTCCTTGCCAAAAAGCTTATCCACATCCGGGCGCCGCCCAATGGCCATCAGCACCTGTCCTGCCCTTGTCTTTATGGGTTCACCCCCATGGTTGGGCGTGATCACACAGCTGAGGCTTCCCTCTTCCTCCATGATCTCAGTGACCGTGGCATCGCAGTATACCTGGATACCTTTGCGCCGAAGCTCCTTTTCCAGTTCCGCCGACATGACGTCATCCATGGGAGCCATCAGGTGCTTCTGCTTTTCCACAATGGTCACGCTGGAGCAGAGATTGCTGAACATGGTTGCAAATTCCACTGCGATCACGCCTCCGCCCATAATGGTCAGGCGGTCAAAATTCCAGTTTTCCGCTGCCAGAAGCCTGTCGCTGTTCCACACTCCCGGCAGGCTTGCCCCAGGTATGTCGTTCATCATGGGGACGGCTCCTGTTGCTATTATGACTGCATTTCCCTGAAGAAATTCGCGTCCGCCTTCCGCCAGTTCTACCTCCACGGTCCTGTCCCTGCGCAGGGTGGCTGTCCCGTGTATGATCTCCACTTTCTCCCGGTCAAATCCGGCCTCTATGCCTTCGCGGTATTTTGCCACGGCCTGCTTTTTGTATTTCTGCATCTTTCCGAAATCAAAGGCAATAAAGTCCGTTGATACGCCAAACACATCGCAGTTCTGCATCATATGGAACATGTTGGATGCATGAAGCAATGCTTTTGTGGGGATACAGCCCCTGTTGACGCAGGTACCGCCTATTTTCTTTGCCTCAACCAGCGCCACCGAAAGGCCAAACTGCGATGCCTTTTGTGCCGCTGTATATCCGCCTGGTCCTGCCCCAATGATTACCACGTCAAAATTTCTTGCCATATCAAATCTCCATTTCTTTTATGTAACTGTTCAGGGCGGCTCATCTTCTTGACCGGAAAACCGGTCAAGAAGCATCGGATGTCTATCCGATGTGAAAATGGGGACGAAAACGGACTTATAAGCAAGCTTAACGCCCGCTTTTGCCCCCATTTTCCCGCCGTCCTGAACTGTTACCCTTTTATTTTAGATCCATCCAAAATGCCTGCAGGCTTTCCAGACCCCATCCCTGTCAATATCGTCCGTAACATAGTCAGCCACTGCCTTCAGCTCATCCACTGAGTTTCCCATGGCGATCCCGATCCCCGCCTCCCGGACAATCTCATAATCATTCATGCTGTCTCCAAATGCAATGGTGTGCTCCATACCGATCCCGTAAAACTCGCAGATACGCATAAGCCCTTTTGCCTTGGACGCCTCCCGTTCCACCACATCAGCTCCCATATTTCCAGAAAACATGGGGAATTTAAAATCCGGAAAATGCTCCTCCATCTCCTTGGCCCCCTGGGGCCCTCCTATGTATGCCAGGGTCCTCACCGGCAGCTCCATCAGCTCCCAGCCATCCCTGTAATTGCGCTCCGACACTCCCCAGCGGATCTCATCCATGCGGGTAACCCCTTCCGGATGAATATAATAATCATATCCTCCCGTGCTGATCCCCATGGAATAGCCATGCTCATCCGCATAGGACAGCAAAGACCTCAGCCGGTCCTTGTCCATCTGATGCTCAAACAGGACATTTCCTCCTGCTACCACCCGGGTGCCGTTCATATGAATGACCCCGTCCGGTTTGATGATATCGCAGTACATGGAACTCATTTCGTGGTCCATGTTTCTTCCGCTGGCAATGACGATCACGGAATCCTTCCTAATATGCTCCAGGGCCTCCATTGCGCTGGGAGGGACCTCCCATGTCTTGTGATCCAGTAACGTCATGTCAAGATCGAAGCTGAAAATCCGCTTTTTTACTGCATTTTCCTGTGTCATTCTTATTTTCTCCTGAATAAATTAAAATTAGGGCTTTTCAAAATGAAAAATCTTTGCTATAATCATAGAGGTTCGAAAACGGAGTATGGCGTAGCTTGGTAGCGCGCTCGGCTGGGGGCCGAGAGGTCGCAGGTTCAAATCCTGTTACTCCGACTGTGGAAACCCTTGATTTTACTGGAAATCAAGGGTTTTTTGTTACCTTGTCATCAGTTTACATAAAGCTTTTTCCCAACAATCTTCTAACAATCTTCCAACACTTTTTCTACGCCGGCAGCCGAATCAAGTTATTTTACCTTCTCTTCCACACCTTTTTCTAATGCAAGTACACTGAATTTTCCACTTAGAACAGAGCCTATGTTACTCTCGGGATACGTTCGGGATACGTTTTCCTTGTGTATTGTAAAAGTTCAATACTGCATAACAGCACTTTCCTTTAGTTTGTAAGCTACCAGTCATATATCTCATCTTCCTTTGTCCGGCAGCTCTGCAAATGAATCATTGCTATTATACCCCAAACACAGATAATCTTCAAGATAAGCTGATTGGATACGGTAACGACACCCAATTCTTTTGGATTTCGATGTTCCTGACCGAAGCAGTTTGTAAACACTGCTTCGGCTAATACCGAGAATCTGTGTTATCACGGATATAAGACCGGCCACTGCATCTAAACAGTGCCGCAAAGGCCAGATTAAAGCGTTTAAAGCCGGATGTGAATGGCGCATTACTCGACTTGCATCAGAGCATTATATTTATGATGCCAGTCATTATTCACATTAGAAACATGATACCCATAGATTGCTTTTCTTCTAAATTTGGGTGCAAATATAATATGGTATTTACACATCCAACTCATATGTGTTAATGTGTTTTTGTCCATTAGGGCACCCCAAGTTTTTTATTTGTGGCTTGTTAACCTACTTTTATTATAGCTGGAAGTTTTGAATATAACTAGAAGTTTGACTCCCTCCCCCTGTAAAACAGGGTTAAAAACCATCTGGCAACATCACCTTTGCCTGTAATTTACCGTACCAGAGCTTTACTCTTTTGCATATTTATCATTAATTTGAGCACCCAACACTACTTGTTATCCACAGACACATCATTTTTTGCCAAGAGATACACGCAGTATTGATTCATACTTACCCCTTCCCGTTTGGAGTGCTGTGTCAGCTGCCGGTGCAATGATTTCGGCAAACGCAGTTTAAACTGGTCTGAATACTTTTCCAAATCATCCGGCTCCAAAATATCACAGCCTGACTCTAGAGCGTATTTGAAAATAACATACAGCTGGCAGAAAGCAATTTTCAAACAGGCTCTAGCGCTGCTTACAGCCATGCCAACTTTGCATCCTTAACATTGGCTATTGCCGCTTCCATCGTATCCGTGCAAGTAATACGCCCCTTTAAATCGGGATATGACACCACATAACCTCCCTCGGATATATCCTTCCACTGTCTCCATTCTGTACCCTCAGCGTGCAAGGAAGCTTGATATATTCATCAATCGTTCCCATGATCTGACGCCCCACTTCCCACAACTTCCTTTACCATCTGGACATATACTTTTTTAATCGGCTCATGCTTTGGGTTCGTTATCGGCATACAGCCTGGCTTACAAAATGTATTAGGTTGTAACCATATCCGAACTCCTTTGGGACCATCTGCTCCACCGTTGTATCCCCAGGGCAGCGAAAGACGTTTTTGATTCACTCCAGCCGGCCATAATCAACCTATCTCATGGTCTTTCTTGCATCCAAACCGGCAAAGTTAAGCATAGGAGCCATTTATACGGATGACAGGGGTGGTGATCACAGCAAATGTTCGGCAGTCTGAACTCCATGGAAATACACATATATAAAAGTCACGACCTTTAGAAACCAGGACCGTGACTTTTCTGCATACAGATAATAACTTCCACTCACACATCTAAAGAACCGATGTCAAATCCTTCACACTGGACCTCACAACCAGCCGCCCGGTGATCTGCGTTTTCATAGGCATGAAACGCGGATCCTCAATCAGCTGCATCAGTTGGATGACAGACTGCTTGCCCATGATGTTCCGCTGCACATGGATGGTTGTGAGGGCAGGGGAACTGATCGAGGAATAGGGGATGTCGTCAAAGCCCATAAGGGACACATCCTGGGGGATTTTATATCCCTTTTCCTTCAGGGCCTTCATTGCCCCCAGCGCTATGGTATCATTCTCAGCGAAAAAGCAGGGCGGAAGGATTGGCTTTTGCTCCAGAACCCGTGCAAAATCATCCCGCGCCCCCAGCATGGTGGGTTTTACACGAAATTCATTGCGCGGGTCAAAATGGAAATCCATTTCTTTTACGTATTTGATAAAAGCATCGTGTCGCTCGTTGAAGTTCTCGGCTCCCGTGGTACTGCCCAGGTAGCCCAGTTCGGTGTGTCCGCATTTTCTTAAATACTGCAGGGCGATGTACACATTCTCTCCATTGTTCATGCATACACTGCTGCAGTAATGGTTGGGAACCGTATTATCCACCACCACATAAGGGATGGGGATGGAATCCAGATGTACGAAATCCTCCCTCATGACTTCTGTGGCAATCAAGAACATTCCGCAGTATTTGCTGTAATCCAGCGAATCAAGGGCGGATTTAAGGCCTGTCTTTACCACGGTCAGGGTCATGCCAATCTGCTCTGCACGGAGCTGTTCTTCAATTGAATCAATAATCATGGTAATAAACCCCTGGTTCTCTTCTACCAACAGACCGCTTTTATAAAATTTCACCACAAGTACATTCTTACCGCTTTTAGGTTTGCGGACAGGAGGCATGTACTGGTAAGTCTTAAGTGCGTCTAATACCTTTTTACGTGTCTCCTCGCTTACCCCTTTTTTACCGTTTAACACAATGGAAATGGTTGCGGGTGAAACACCAATCTGCTTGGCCAGTTCTCTGACAGTCATATGGTTTCTCCCTTTCCGGAATGCAGAAAGAATGCAGTAAACATCTTTAAACAATCCCTGTAACTTACGAATCATACTATGATGAGATTATAGCACACGGTATGAAATGGGTCAATTCTTTACAGAGAAAACAATATGTGTTTACTAAACAACATATAATACAGCAGTAACCAGGGGCATATTATTTTTTGATTTGTTCAACCAAAATGCACAATAAATATAATTTAATATGTAAAATAATAACAAATATGTCAAATATATATTGACACGCCAAAAGAATCGTTGTACTATTTAGTTAACACGTAGGGAGCAGTTCAAATAATGTTTAGTAAACAATTTCAATAAAAAGGAGGAAACGTACGAATGAAAAAAATGAAAAAAGTGGTCAGTGTGATTGCGGCAATTACCGTGGCAGCATCATTGCTGGCAGGGTGCGGAGGTTCAGGCGGTTCAGGAGCCACCACGGCAGCTGAGACCAAGACGGCGGAGACCACGGCGGCGCAAGCAGAGACAAAAGCAGCACAAGCAGAAACCGCAGAAGCAACAGCGGCAGCGGAAAACCCGGTGGCAGGCAAAAAAGTAGCTTATATCATGCTTCTGCCATCCGCAACCATCTTCCAGATGTGGAAGGATTCCTGCGCATCCCTTTGCGATGCCCTGGATGTAAAGTTTGATTTCTTTTTCTGTGACGGTGATTTTAACAAGTGGCAGGACACCATCCGTACCTGTGCATCTGCGGGATATGACGGACTGCTGGTCAGCCATGGCAACCAGGATGGTTCTTATGTATTCTTAAAGGAGATCACAGAGCAGTATCCGGACCTGGAGATTGTTACATTTGACACTCAGTTTTACACCGATGGCGAGTATCAGAAGCTTCCGGGCGTTACCCAGATGTTCCAGCAGGATGAGTCTCTGGTAACCGTTCTGCTTGACCAGATGATCGAGGAGTACGGTGAGGGCGTCCGCCTGATTAAGGTATGGAGAGGCCCTAACTACAACAGCCCGTTTGACCGCCGTGAGGTTGGCTGGCAGAAATATGAGGCGGAAGGCAAGATTGTGACGGTAGGCGAGGTACAGCCGCTGCAGGATTCAGTTGATTCCGCCAATACGGTTACAGCCGCATATCTCCAGGGCGTTAACCGTGCGGATGTGGACGGCATCATTGCTTATTATGATCTGTACGGCCAGGGTGTTTATAATGCAATTGCTGAGAATGACAATTTTAATGGCAAGAATGGCGATGCACTTCCCATGGCGTCTGTTGACATTGACCCGGTCGACATTACCAATATGCAGACCCGTCCCGACATCTGGACCGCGGCAGGCACCACTGACTGGACCATGAACGGAGAAATCGGAATGCGTATCCTGATGCTGCAGCTTGCAGACCAGTATGACAAGATTTTTGACCCGGCAACCGGAAAGAACGGTGTGGACGTGGTAGAGGTTCCGGGAACCGCAATCAAGGCTGATGCGCTTCAATCAGATTCCACAGTAGAAAACCTGGGGACTATCGCAGGTGAAACTTACGGTAACCTGGACTATCTGTCTGAAGCAGACTGGATGCCAAAGGATTTAATCCACTAATAAGCTGACAGTGAAAAACGAGGTTTTCTTTCGCACACAAAACCATAGGCAATCGTTTTTTAAAGGGAAGCGCGGGTTTTGGCCTGCGTTTCCTTTTTTTAAAAAGATTTTATCGCTGAAAAGAGGGACTCCATGGATAGGATCAAATTAGAGACAAAACGTGTTTCCATTGAATTTCCAGGTGTCAAAGCACTTGATGATATTGATTTTGAAGTGACAACCGGTGAAATCCGCGCAGTGGTTGGAGCCAACGGCGCGGGCAAGTCAACGTTGATGAAGGTGCTGGCAGGGGCCAATTCCAATTATACGGGGGAAGTGTTCTTAAATGATAAAAAGGTTGAGATCAGAACACCGGTGGATGCAAAAAAACTGGGAATACAGATTGTTTATCAGGAAGTGGATACTGCATTGTATCCTACTTTATCAGTGGCAGAGAATATTGTCCAGAACGATATGGTCATGGGAAAGAGCGGCTATATCGTAAACTGGAATAAGGCATATAAACAGGGGCGCGCGGCCCTGGACCGGCTGCATATCAGCCGTGACCAGGTGGATGAACATGAGCTGGTACAGAACCTGTCCCTGGCTCAGAAACAGATGGTGCTCATTGCCAAGGCTATCCGGTCAGAATGCAATTTCCTGATTCTTGACGAGCCGACAGCTCCTTTGAGCAATACGGAAACAGAGGAACTGTTCCGTATTGTGCAGCATTTACATAAAACAGAAAATATAGCAATTCTTTTTATCTCCCACCGGTTAAATGAAATTCTGGAAATATGTGAGAATTATACGGTGATGCGAAATGGTAAGATCATTGACACAACGCCGGTAACAGGGCAGACAACCACAAAAGAGATTGTGGAGAAAATGCTGGGACGTGCCTTTGAAGAAAATTTTCCAAAAGAAGCCTGTGAAATCGGTGAAATGCTGTTTGAAACCCTGCATTTATCCGGCGCACGCGGCAAGGTAAAGGATGTTTCCATCCAGGTAAAGAGCGGCGAGGTGGTTGGAATCGCAGGTCTGGTGGGCGCAGGCAAATCCGAACTCTGTAAAACCCTTTTCGGCGCATTTAAAATGACCGATGGCAAAATCATGCTTAAGGGCAGGGAGTTGAAGATAGCAAACCCATCGGGCGCAGTGAAGAACCGCATGGCCCTGGTGCCTGAGGAAAGACGTAAAGAGGGGGTTTTGGTTCATGAAAATGTCAGTTTCAACTTATCAGCCGCATGCCTCTCCCGATTTTGTACCGGTCCTTTTATCCGCAGGCGAAGGGTTGACGCCAATGCCAAACGGTATGTAGAGGACCTTGGAATCTCCACGCCCAGCGTGAGACAGCAGGTAAAAAATCTTTCCGGCGGTAACCAGCAAAAGGTTGCGGTTGGAAAATGGCTGGCAGCGGACTGTGATATCTATATCTTTGACGAACCCACAAAAGGAGTGGATGTGGGAGCAAAGCAGGATATATTCCATCTGATCAACCAAATCGCCAAACAAGGCCACGGAGTGATCTACGCATCCTGCGAAAACTCTGAGCTGCTGTCCTTAACAGATCGGATGTATGTGATGTATAACGGAACGGTGATGGCGGAACTGGAGACAGCTAAGACCACGGAGGATGAGATCATGTACTACTCGGTTGGCGGAACAGATAATAAAAACCGGATTCAATAGACAGGAGGGATACTGTAGCAATGAAAAGTCGTACAAATGTTAAAAGGTTTCTAGTGGATTGGGCTGCAGTCCTGGCATTGCTTGTTTGCTTTATCGCATTTACTGGGTATAAAGGAAGCGCCTTTATGTCGGGAAGCAATATGGTTAATATCCTTAGGGCAATGGCCATCAATACGGTATTTGGAATCGCAGCAACCATTACCATGGCACCGGACGGATTCGATATGTCTGCCGGAACACTGGCAAGCTGTTCTGCCTATGTGTTCGTATCAGCCTATCTGTGGCTTGGGATGTCCCTGGGGATGTCCATCATTACCTGTATTTTTGCTACCCTGGTCATGTACCAGCTGACCATGTTCCTGATCCTTGTGTGCAAAATTCCGGACATGCTTGCCACTTGTGCACTGATGTTTGTCCATCAGGGTATCGGTCAGTGGTATATTGGCGGAGGCGCAGTATCCACGGGCATGAAGACCTCCTGGGGGGCTATGCCTGCCCGCACCGCTCTTTCGGAATCATTTTCAGCCATCGGACGTGCGCCGTGGATTATCATTATCATGCTGGGATGTGTGTTTGTGGCTTATCTTTTCCTTAATTTTACCAAACATGGCCGTTATCTTTATGCCATGGGCGGAAACAAGGAGGCCGCCAAGCTGTCCGGCATCGATGTTAAGAAGTACCGCTATCTGGCAGGTATGATTACCGCAGTGTTCATTGCGGTCGGCGGTATCCTGGTGGCATCCAGAGGAAGTTCCGCACAGGTTATGTGCTGTGACAATTACCTGATGCCTTCGCTGGCAGCTGTTTTCGTGGGACGCACCGTAGGCGGCGCGGAGAAGCCCAATGCGCTGGGAACCATGATTGGCGCCATGCTGGTGTCCACGCTGGAGAACGGGCTTACCATCTGTGCTGTCCCGTTCTATGTTCTGCCTGCAGTAAAGGGCGCTGTTCTGGCACTTGCGCTTATTGCAGCTTATGCATCTAAGAGAGAAGATTAAGTGGGAGGTTACTACATATGTCAAGATTTAATCATTATTTTCAGATGAATGTGGATGATGTTATCGAATACACGCTGGAGAAGGCAGGGGAGATTCCCTGGGACCGTGATTCCATGGAAGCAATCGTACCATCGTCCCATGGCAACTTAAACTATGTGTACCGGGTCTGGGACGGCAAAGGCCATTCCATCTATATCAAGCAGGCGGGAACCGAGGCCAGGATATCCAAGGATATGAAGCCTTCCAGGGACAGAAACCGACTGGAATCCGAAATCCTTATGCTGGAAGATAAGTTCGCGCCCGGTATGGTGCCTCATGTGTATTTCTTTGATACCATAATGTGCGCCTGCGGAATGGAAGACTGTTCTGACTATGCGGTCATGCGGGATGCCATGCTGAGACATGAGACTTTTCCAAAGTTTGCTGAAGACGTATCCACCTTTATGGTAAATACGCTGCTGCTGAGCAGCGACATTGTCATGGACCACAAAGATAAAAAAGAGCTGGTTAAAAAGTTTATTTCACCGGACCTCTGTGATATTACGGAAAAACTGGTACTTATGGAGCCTTACAATGACTTGAATAACCGCAACAATGTATATGCGCCCAATGGGGATTTTGTAAAAAGGGAGCTTTACGGTGACGAAGCCCTTCATTTGGAAGTTGCAAAGCTTAAATTCCGTTTTATGACTGATGCCCAGGCTCTTTTGCAGGGGGACCTTCACACCGGCTCGATCTTCATCCGTCAGGACGCCACAAAGATTTTCGACTCTGAATTCGGGACCTACGCCCCCATGGGCTATGACATCGGCAATGTGATCGCAAATCTGATTTTTGCATATGACAACGGCCTTTCCACGGATGACGCACCTTTCTGCGGCTGGATTTTAAAGACCATTGAGGAAACAGTGGATCTCTTTATAGAAAAGTTCAGCAAAAAGTATGATGAAGCGGTAACCGAACCCATGGCCAAGGTAAAAGGATTCAAGGCGTGGTATTTTGACGGTATACTTCGGGACACTGCGGGTTACGCGGGAACAGAACTGCATCGCAGGACCGTGGGCATGGCCAATGTTGTGGATGTGACAACAATAACGGATGAAAAAAAGCGCCTTCTTGCGGAACGGATCAATATCCTGGCCGGAAAAGACTATATCATGAACCAAGGTTCCTTTAGGACCGGTGCCGATTTTGTGGCAGCGGTAAAAAGGGCAAAGGAAGCGGCGGAAAAGACACTTTGAAATGGACAGCATCATACAAAACTGCTCTTAAGGTAAAGGAGGCATGAAGCCATGACGGTTGAAGAATTTTTTGACAAAGTAATTACGGTCCGCATGAAGGAGGACAGGAACGCGCTGGATATTATTGACCAGACCCTTCTTCCGGGCACCATTAAACGAATCCGGATCAGCACAAAAGAGGAAATCTGGGAGGCCATCAAGAAGCTGAAGGTACGGGGGGCGCCGGCCATCGGAGCAGCGGCCGCCTATGGAATCGCATTGCTGTCCTCACGCATCACCGCGGACCGGTACGAAACCTTTTATCCGGAATTTAAGGAATTAAAGGATTACCTGGCTTCCTCCAGGCCCACTGCGGTCAATCTGTTTTGGGCGCTGAACCGTATGGACAGAACCGTGGCTGCCAATCAGGAAAAGGATGTTGCAGAGATTAAGGAACTTCTTTTTCAGGAAGCAGATGCTATCCGTGAGGAAGATGTCCAAATCAGCCGAGTGATCGGAGAGATTGGTTTTGGACTGTTAGAGGAGCTTAAGCAGGAGGGAAAAGAGATTGGCATCATGACCCACTGCAATGCAGGCACACTTGCCACTGCAAAGTACGGCACCGCAACGGCCCCCATGTACATTGCACTGGAAAAGGGCTGGCCGGGAACAGCCATGCACGTTTATTGTGATGAGACCAGGCCGCTGCTCCAGGGCGCCCGTCTTACCTCATTTGAACTGTATAACGCAGGTATCACAACAACCCTGCAGTGTGATAACATGGCCTCTATCCTGATGCAGTCCGGAAAGATAGATATTATTTTCGTGGGCTGTGACCGGGTTGCAATGAACGGTGATTCGGCCAATAAGATCGGAACCAGCGGCGTGGCGATTCTGGCAAAGCATTATGGGATTCCCTTCTATGTGTGCGCGCCCACATCCACCATTGATATGGACACACCAACCGGAAAGGAGATTCCCATTGAGATGCGAAGCCCCGATGAGGTGACACAGATGTGGTATAAGGAGCGTATGGCTCCTGAGGGTATCCATGTGTATAATCCTGCCTTTGATGTGACGGACCATTCGCTGATAACAGGCATCATCACGGAAAAGGGAATGTGCCACGCACCCTTTGACAAGGCGTTTGAAATACTGGGAATCGGAAAGTAGGAGGAACATGATATGCTTGAGGTATTAAAAGAACAAGTGGTTGCAGCGGCAAAGGAAGCGGACCGGCTTGGCATGTGCAAACATAAGTCGGGCAACTTCAGTATATATGACCCGGAAACAGGGTATGCGGTCATCACACCCAGTGGGGTGTCCAGGGATGTGCTTACAGCAAAACATATTTGTGTCATGGATCTGGACGGCAAGGTGATTGAGCGGCTGGAGGATTTAAAACCGTCCAGTGAGGCCATGATGCACCTGTATATTTATAAGGAACGAAAAGACATTCTGGCAATTGTACATACACATGCCCGGTATTCAACTGCATTTGCCATCATGAACAAGCCGATTCCGCCTATTGTGTATGAAAGCGCGTACCTGGGGAAAACGGGCATGGTTCCCGTGGCGCCCTACGGAAGGGCGGGAACCGTTGACCTGGCATGGAAGGTGGCAGATGTTATGAAGGATCACGAAGTCTGCCTCATGGAAAGCCATGGCGCCATTGCGGCAGGAAGCAGCCTTGAGGATGCCTTCTTAAAGGCACAGTATGTGGAGGAAATTGCTGAGATGTATTATATTACCCTTGCCAGCACAGGCGGAGCCGAGCCAAAAGCGCTGCCTGTGGAAGAACTTGAGAAATGGGCCTATCCAAAAGAAATCATTCTCTAAGGAGGACGCTATGAAAAAGATAATCAATGCCCCCGAGCAGTATACGGATGACATGCTTAACGGTATTTACGCGGCGCACCCCGATATGGTTAAATACACTGAAAATGATTTGCGCTGCTATTGTATCGCGCAGAAAAAGCAGGGCAAGGTGGCAATCATAACAGGCGGAGGAACCGGGCATCTGCCCCTGTTCCTTGGCTATGTGGGCGAAAACCTGCTGGACGGCTGCGGTGTGGGCGGCGTGTTCCAGTCTCCTTGTGCAGAGCAGATATATAATGTGGCAAAAGAGGTGGAATCAGGAGCCGGAATCCTGTTCCTCTATGGGAACTATACAGGCGATATCATGAATTTTGACATGGCGTCCGAACTGCTGGAAATGGATGACATTAAAACCGCAAGCATTGTGGGTGCGGATGATGTGCTCTCCAATAAGGATGTGGCGGTGCGCCGAGGGGTGGCGGGCATATTCTTCATGTATAAATGTGCCGGGGCCAGAGCCGCCCGGATGGGGACACTGGAAGAGGTACTGGCAGCAGCAAAAAAGGCAAAAGACAATACCCGCACCGTTGGCTTTGCCCTGACTCCCTGTATCATCCCGGAAATCGGCCGCTCCAATTTCACACTGGCAGACGGCGAGATGGCATTTGGAATGGGCATCCATGGAGAACCGGGTGTATGGAACGGGCCGGTGAAGACCGCGGATGAACTGGCCGGCGAGTCGGTGGACAAAATCTTAAGTGATATGCCTCTGGGTGCAGGTGAGGAAGTTTGTGTGCTGATAAACGGACTGGGCGCAACCAGCCAGGAGGAGCTGTACATCCTTTCAGGAAGCGTACACAAGCTTCTGAATAAAAAGGGTATCAGGATCCACCGTACTTTTGTAGGCGAATATGCCACCAGCATGGAAATGGCCGGGGCATCTGTTTCCATCTGCCGTATGGCGGATGAAGAGATGAAACAGTGGATAGATATGCCTGTGCACACGCCGTTTTACACCCAGGTATGATGATTCCGGATCTGTGAAGGAGGAAAAGGATGGACAGCATAAGATATCATGAACTCCCTGCATTCTTTCAGGGTGCAGCGGAAATCTTTGCAGAGAAAAAGGAGGAACTCTGTGAGATGGATGCAAAAATGGGTGACGGAGACCTGGGTCTGACCATGGAGAAAGGCTTCGGTGCCCTGCCCCGGTTAATTCGTGAGAATGGGGAGGATGGGAATATTGGAAAAACATTAATGAAGGCAGGCATGAAAATGTCCGGTCTTGTTCCGTCCACCATGGGTACCCTGATGGCCAGCGGAATCATGGAAGGCGCCAAGGTCCTTGGCGGAAAGGCGGAGATGGGGCCAAAAGAGTTTTCTGAATTCCTGGATGGCTTTGCCAGGGGAATTGAACGCCGGGGAAAATGCCGGCCCGGCGACCGGACACTTCTGGACGCAATGGATGCAGCCGCTAAAAAAGCACTGGAAGCCAGCAAAGACGGAGCGGATATGGTTACGGTAATCCATGCAGCTGTGGAAGGTGCAAGGGCCGGTGCCGCAGCCACCAAAGATATGCTGCCCAAGTTTGGTAAAGCCGCAGTGTTCTCAGCCAGGGCCAAAGGGGTTCCTGACCAGGGGGCGGTGGCGGGACAGTATTTGCTGGAGGGAATGGAACGATATTTCCTTTCATAAAATCATTATGGGGCTGTCGGGAAACAGGCAGCTCTTAAAAAATCCCCCTAGATATTTCTATCCGTGGGGAAGCGTTCGTCACATTTCCGGGCTCCGATCAACTCCATGTCAATCGGAGCTCATCCCCTGCGCCCATTCTCTTTTTAGAATCCGCCTAACTATATGGAAACTAAATATTCAAGTTTAAAATATGATTTGACAGTCTAGTTAAATACCGATCCTGCCGCTATGAACATCATAATCATGCCTACTGTTTCAATGACCTTTTAATTACATCATCTCCTGCCGGCAATTATTTTTCAAAATATGCCCATGGTATCCGGTAAAGTTTTCCACCAGATATAAAATCCCAAAAAAGGCACCGCAGCACAAAGCCTTACCGCTCCGTACCGCAGCACCTTATTTCTTTTATCCCTTATCCCTTTGCCAGGTATATAAAACATAATACCACCCGCTACCCAGGAAAATATGTCTCCGCATCATATAAAAGTACCTTATCCGAAAATACTTCTCCTCCCACAACCTCTGCAATTACCAGAACATGATCTCCCAGGTCAATGCACCTGTTCACCTCACAGTCCAGCCACGCTGCCGAACCATTGACCACAGGAAGCCCTTTCTCATTTGTTTCACATGACACCAGCTTGGACTTGTCCACGTTTCTCCCCGACTGGGTACCACAGATCCTGGCAGCCTGTTCCTGCCCCTCTGCCAGCACGGAAAGCGAAAACTTCTCCTGCTCCCTCACAAGCCCGGCCGTGAGATGGCTGGCACCAATTGCCACTGCCAGCTGGTTGGGATTTGCCGACACCTGTGTCACCCATGCAGCCGTCATGAGATTATAAGTTTCATCCTTCTTTGTTCCGATCACATAGACTCCCTGGGAAAGGGAATTCATACACTTTGATATGGTTGACATATGATTTCTCTGCCTCCTTGCGCATATTTAACTTTCACCTTCAGTGGACAAGGGGACACACGCCCCTTGTCCACTGAAGGTATGGTTCCACAAATAACCTTTAAATCTATATTGGTAACAAATTAATTATACGCCTTTTGTGCAGATACTTCCATCCTATATTTTGCCTGTCAGCTATCATATTTTGCGCAGATGACTATTAGGCATAATTATCTATTTTAGTGCAGTTAGCCAACCATCCCTATCCATCCTTAATCATCCCTGTTCCCACGCTTTAACTCCAAAGCCCCCGCGGCCAGATATCCATGGCTTTTCCCCTCCGCGCTGTCAGTGATCCAAAATGAATATAGTTTTCCATTTTTCAAAATGAACCTGAGACGTATTTTGTCCCCCGGCAGGTCCAGGCGGTCCCTTGTTTTCCACCGGATCCTGTATTTCGTCCGGTCCTGGGCCATTGTGACACAGTCCGCAGCCGAATAGCCTGGGATCACATTTCCGCCTTCATCCAGGACTTCCACTGCCAGCTCCCCTTTGGGACAGTCTGCATTTACAAACACATACTCTCCCTGATATTTCAGTATTTCTGTGGTCAGTTCCCCCTTTTCGTCCTGCGGTTTCATGGCTGCAAACCCGTCACGCCTCAGTTTTGCGATTCCCATGGTTCCCCCGGAATATTTATGGGTACCAAACACAGGGGATTCTCCTGAAAATGCCGAATAAAAAAACCATATCTCATCTCCCACAACCGTACAGATGCCGTTGGCCGGATGGAGATATCCATAATCCCATTCCCCACATATGCGGGAAGATGACAGGAAATTATCATAGGTCGGCCTGTGGAAATGAAACCCGTCCCTGCTGAATGCCAGTTTCAGATCATTTATCTTTGGCATCCCTGTCTTTTCACACACAAAATTGGGAGGACCCATAAAAACGGAATAAACACCCAGCATCACACTTTCATATGCCACCGCATCCAGATTGTATAGTTGTGTGTAATATCCCATCTCCGGGTCCGGCTTATCATAGATATCCGTCCTTGCCCAGAATCGGATATCATCCTGCGTCCATTGGCTGCCCCTGAAGAAATCATCTGTTTCATAATATCCCCGCACTCTTACCCGGCTGTCCAGCTTGGAAAATGTCCTCATGCTGTATACCCACTTGTTCCGGAAAGGGTTGTGGAAAAAGGTGGTGTTATCCCCTGAAGGACCTGTCTGCCCCGCCTCCTTCCAGTGGATCCCATCTGAAGATTGGTATAAAACAGTCATCTCCCTGGGGGGAATGGATTGGGGATCGTCATGTGCATGCTTGGGTTTTAAATGATAATATCTGTAGTCTTTGTCAAAACACCTGTAAAAGGTCAGCATTTTATAGCGTTCTTCCAGGTTATCTGTATCCGGGTCCATCCAGACCGCATCCCCATCCCTCATATATCCGGGAACATGCTCCAATACCCGGTCCGTTTTGGAGCCGGATGCAAGTTGGCTTAAACGGGTCCAATGCAGCCCGTCTTTGCTCTCGGCATAGGCGCTGCCGTCAAACCATCCGGCCTGGTACCACATTTTAAACATTCGGTCATAAGTATCATAAAACACGCCTCCATTAAAAGGGCTGGCACAGGTGCAATAGCCATCATTTAATTCCATATCTGTCTCGGGCCGGAAAACAGGGGCTTCTGATGTCTTTGGAGACGGGAACTCGCGGATCAGATCTGTGTGACTAATCAGGAAATCATCCACAAACAGCTGCCTTCCAATTGAAATATCGATGTAGTCCGGTTTATTTTCCAGGTACGGAACCGGCAGCGGCTTGTCCAGCGTCTCCTCCTTGTAACGGGGTGGCCATATATCAGGCAAAATTATATTATTATACAGTCGTTCCATGATACTCCTTTTATTTCTCAATATTACTCTTCAACTGGTTTATACATCACATAGGTCAATACAAAAGCGGTTATAAACCCAATGAGGCATGCAATCAAATACGTTCCAAGCTGCCCGTTTAAATACAGGAGCATGCCCGGCAATGCGGTGATGGACATACCGGTTCCTGCCAGACCCACAATGGAGGAAAATACTCCTGCGCATCCGCCTCCGATGCATCCGCAGATAAAGGGAGTCAGCCTTGGCAGGTTTCCGCCAAAGATCAAAGGCTCTGTGATGCCTAAAAATGCAGGTACCACGGATGTAAAGTAAAGGGACCTCTGCTTTTTATTTTTTGTCTTGAGCGCAGCCGCAATGCCTGCAGCCCCCTGTGCCACGATCGCGCCGCACACCAGTGCGTTAAAGGGATTGGCTCCTGTATTTGCCAAAAGCTCGATCTCAAGCGCCTTAAAGGTATGGTGTAATCCGGTTATGACAACCGCCTGCTGCAGGGCGCCTACCATAAAGCCGCCGATGCCAAAGGGAATATTCATCAGCATGGAGATCAGGACCACCAATCCCTGTTCAACCATGTGCATGATCGGGCCAATCACGATCAGTCCGATAAAAAGACTGCTGAGAAGTGTGATAAACGGGGTTACGATCAGGTCCAGGACATCCGGTACGATTTTTCTCAATCCCTTTTCAATCTTTGCAGCGATCGCGCCCAGGATCAATGCCGGAAGCACCGAACCCTGATATCCTATGATTGGAATGTTCAGCCCCATCAGACTTAAATAGATGGGTTCCACGCTACCGCTTGCCACCTGGTTTGCATTGGGCAGCTGAGGTGCAACCAGCATAAGGCCGATCACAATACCCAGCGCAGGGGATGCGCCAAACCGTTTCATTACAGAATATGTAACAAGAGCCGGCAGGAACGAAAATGCCGTGTCGATCAGAACCTGTGACAGTGTCAGGAATGTGGGGTTTAATTCCACTCCCAGATTGGTGATCAGACTGCGCAGTCCCATAAAAAGTCCTGTTGCAACCAGGATTGGTATGATTGGAAAAAATACATCCCCCAACAGCCTGGATGCCTTTTGAACTGCATTCATGTTCACGGCCGCGGCCTCTGCCTTGGACATCATCTTTCCTGTGTCCATTCCTGTAATCTCAAGCACCTGCTGGTAGACCTTATTTACAAATCCGGTGCCCAGTATGATCTGATGCTGGCCGGATGCAAAAAAGCTCCCCTTTACGCCGTCAATGGCTTCAATTTCTTTTTTATCAAATTCAGATGCATCCTTAAGAACAAGTCTCAGCCTTGTGGCGCAGTGTTCGACATTTAAGATATTCTCCTGACCGCCGATATGTTTTAATATCTCCTGTGCTGCCTGTTTCTCTTTACTCATAATGACCTCCTATAAAATTATGCAACAATGTACGCGCGTTCATTTGATGAAATAAGCTTAGCTCAGA
Source organism: Clostridium sp. FS41 (assembly GCF_000954015.1). Classification (NCBI taxonomy): domain Bacteria; kingdom Bacillati; phylum Bacillota; class Clostridia; order Eubacteriales; family Clostridiaceae; genus Clostridium; species Clostridium sp. FS41. Next base: position 38,007 of record NZ_JYHN01000040.1, on the reverse strand, counting down.
ATTAAATCTCTGTCAAGCAGTTTCATAATTTTTGTACCTTTTCATAAAATACCCACATGATTTTTATAAAATATTCACAATAAACTGGAGGTGGATTCACGGATTACCAGTCTTGGAGACAGATTGACCACTTCTTCCTCCAGATCTCCCTCGATTCCCTGAATGACCAGACCGACTGCGTTTTTTGCAATCTCCTCTATGGGGGATGCAACAGAGGTGAGGGTGGGGATCATCTTTTTTGCCAGCAGTGTATTATTATAGCCGCATACGATCACGTCCTTTGGGACGCTGATCCCACGCTCCACCAGTGCTTTTATCACATCACTGGCAGCAATGTCGCTGTGTGCAAACCATGCAGTGATCTTAGACGGGTCGTGGGATTCAAAATATTGATCAATGATTTCATAGGCCTTTTGATTTTCTGCTGTCTCATGCTGGCTGCACTCCACAATGGCTTTTATCTTCAGTCCGTTTTTTTCAAGCTCATCCCGAAAGCCTTCCAGCTTATTGTTGCCTGCCAATGATCTCAGCGGTCCTATATACCCCACATTCCGGTGACCTAGTTCGCAAAAATGGCGCGCCACCTGCATGCCGCCCTCCTCCGAACTTATAATGATATTTTTCTTATCCGTAAGTTTAAAAAGACTTACCAGGGGTACGCTGATCCCGCTGTACAGCTTCCTGTTAGGCGTTCCGATAGGCCTGACAATGATTCCGTCCACTTTCCTGCGCTTAAAGCCATTGATGATATTGGCTTCCCTAGCCCGGTCTCTCTGGGCATCCCCCAGGATCACGCTATAGCCGTAGATCTCCGCCTCATGTACAATGGCGGTCATAAGGGATGCATACAATGGATTGGATAAATCTGAAAACAGCACTCCGATAATATTGGTCCTATTCCCCGCCAGGCTCTGGGCCACCTGATTCGGCTCATATCCCAGCTTTTTTACCCAGTACATGACATGACTGCGCGTCTCCATCTTGATGGAAGGGTGATTGGATAAAACCCTTGATACAGTTGCCCGCGATACATTTGCCGCTTTGGCGACATCTTCCATTGTAACCATGCTACCTCCCGTATTACATAAACGTTCTGTTTTCAGTATACTTTTTTTTTGCAGGATATGCAATGTAAAAAATGATACCCCGCCATCGGCTTCAACAAAAAGATACCATCCGACAGATAATAGTCTTCCTGCCTGATGGTATCTTGATTTTCCGGTTCAGTATCATTTCTCCGGTTCAATCATATATAGTTATATCTTTGTCAGGTTATAAAGTGTCCTTCACCGCCCCTATCTTGCCAGCTCCTGGGCTACCCCGTCCAGTACGATTTTTGCACAGGACATGGAATCGCTCTCCCCGTAGCTGGAAAGCTGAAGGGCGTTAAAGAATGTGCCGTCCGCGCCGGTAAAGGAATTTCTTTCAAAGGTAGGATCCATCTGGAAGCTGCTCCATGCCACTGCCTTTGCATTGGCCTCTGCCACCTGGCTTCCGCTTAAGTCCAGCATGGCCAGTCCCTCCTTGTTGGCAGGAACACCGCGGGTGTCTCCCAGGGTCTTTACACCGTCTTCCTCAGCTACCAGGAACTGGATCAACGCAGCAGCCTCTGCCGGATACTCCGTGGTTGCGCTGATGCCAAATGCCTGGTTTACCTTGATAAAGCCACCGTGGTAATCTCCCATCTCAACGTAATCACCAATCACAAACTCGCCGTCCTTTACTGCCTCCGCATGCTTTACAACTGAGGTGTCATACAGGAAAATGCCGGCATAATGGCCATCGATCCAGTTTGCGTTTGTGTCGATCAGATCGGCGCCATCTCCCGCCACCTTCTGAAGGGTGGGGATCACGTGATTGTCCTCCAGGTTCTTAAGGAAGTCAAACCCTTCTGCAACCTCCTCCTGGCTGTACTGCAGCGCGCCATCCTTTACCCAGTCCTTGCCGTACTTACACTGCAGGTAATAAACCATGAGGAACGCGCGGTCCAGTTCCTTTGTGACCAGTGGATAGTAGGATTCGTCATATGCCTCGAATGCTTTGCCCGCTGCCAGCAGTTCATCTAATGTGCCCGGAATCTCCACGCCGATCTTGTCAAAGGTAGTCTTGTTCCAGCAGAACACCCTTCCCGTATTGCTGATGGGGATCGCGTCCAGCTTGCCGTTGATGGTAAACACAGCCTTGTCCCCCTCTGTATAATTGTCCAGGTTCAAGATATTGGATACCTTATTCAGATCATAGAAGTTGTCCCCGTTTGGCGAATAGGTGGGAACCCAGCTCCAGTCCAGCTGCATCACGTCCGCCGCATTGCCGGACTTGATTCCCAGGGCGATTTTCTCCTCATGGCCGTTAAATGCCTCATACTCGGCTGTCACCGTAATGTTGGGATATTTCTCCTGAAATTTTTCAATGGCAGCCAGGGTGGCCTGATGTCTGGAATCTCCGCCCCACCAGTTCATCCTCAGGGTGATGGGCGTCTGGGTATCCACCGCCAGTTCTGCTGCGGCTTCCCCTGCGCCCTGTGCAGCCTCACTTCCACCCGCATTTTCCTGCGCCGTGCTGCTCTCCTGCGTGTTCTGTGCCGCTGTGGCATCCTGCTGCTTTGCCGTTGGCATACAGCCCGCTGTGCTGACAGCCATTGCTCCTGCCAGAAGCAGGGCCCCTAATTTTCTAACATTCTTTTTCATTTTTCTTCCTTCCCTTCTACATTATTTATGATTAAAGTAAACTTCATAAGCATTTTCATAAAAAACCAGTTCTTTTTCCATGTCCGTAAGCACAGGAGATTCATCTATATAGCTGACATAATGTCCATATACATCTTCTTTCAGGGCCGAGGGCATATCCGTGCCGAACATCAGTTTCCCTGCTCCCACGATCTCCTTGGCCATTTGGATAAAATCAATGGCTTTGGGATACGGGTATTCATCCGGCCTGCAGTTATGGACCAGGCTTGACAGGTCAAACCAGAGGTTGGGGAGCCGCAGCAGCTCTAAGGCCCGGCGCAGCCTGTCTCTGTCCTTATCCGATGGGGCCAGCAGATGGCAGGCCACAAATTTCATTTCCGGATATCTTTTAACCAGGTTTTTAAGCTCCGGAACCTGCCAGCTGTCACTTCCGCATTTTCCAATGTCAATTACAAACACATGACCATGGTCACAGGCGTAGGAACAGGCTTCATCCATCACAGTCCCGTCCAGCTTAAATTCTGGGTGGATGGCCATCAGACCGGAACCGGTGCTCACCTCGAACTTTTCTATCATAAAGCCCAGCTCTTCAAACAGGTATCTGCGGATTCCATCCCTGTCCCTGGAAAATGGGTCGTACGCGCCGGCACCGGCAAACCGGTCCGGGTATTTTTTGACTGCCAGGTGGGTGTAATAATTCTGATAACCGTAGAAATTCCCCTGAAGCAGCACTGCCTTTTCCACCCCGTTCCCATCCATCACCTGCAGCAGCTGCTCCGGTGTCACGCAGTCCCCGCCAAACTCCTGGGGTATCATCCTTACGGTCTGTCCATTGGCATATACGGCCATTCCGTTTCCAATACTGCGCAGCTCGCCGCCCGCACCTGTGCCGGCAATGTACTGGACCACATGGGCATGGCTGTCAATGATCCGCCGGTTTCTCATCCTTTCACACCTCCTGCCGCAATTCCTTCCACAAAGGAATCCTGGGCTGCAAAGAATACAACCAATGACGGAATGATGGCAATCAGCGACATTGCCAGCACCCTGTTCCACTCAAATCCCACGTCCGCGTCCATGGACATGCGGAGGAAAATGGACACCGGGTATTTGGCCACTGTATTGACATAGATCAGAGGGCCCATAAAATCATTGGACGCCCACATGAACTGGAACAGTGCACAGGAGACAATGGAGGGCTTCAGCATGGGTACGATCACATACCACAGCCTCTGCATGATCCCGCATCCATCAATCTCAGCCGCTTCCTCCAGTTCCCTTGGTATCCCCCGCAGGAATTGGATCAGCATGTATACAAAGTAGGTATCCCCTGCCAGCAGGGAGGGAATCACTATGGGCAGGTAGGAATCCAGCCATCCCACCTGGTCAAAGAGTATATACTGGGGCACATTCAGCACCACCTGAGGCAGGAAAAGGGTGGACAGCAATACTGCAAAGGAAAAGCGTTTGCCCATAAAGTTAAACCGTGCAAACCCATAGGCGGTCAGCGTGGCTGAAGCCACGGTAAAAAGCACTTTGGGTATCACAAATTTGTAGGTGTTTGCCATGAAATGGAGAAGCGTCATCCCCTGGTATCCTGCAAAGCCTTTTTTATACCCATTCAGAGTGGGTGCCTTTGGTATAAAGCTTACACTTGAAAATATCTGTTCATTGGTCATAAAGGAGGCTCCGATCATCCAGATCAGGGGATATACCATAAAAACTCCCACCACCAAAAGGATGACATACCTGCAGACCATATTGACTTTATAGCGTGTTTCACGAGTCATTGCATTTACCTCCCATCCTCATCTGAATAATATACCCAGTATCTCTGGCTCAGGAATGATACAGCCGTCAGGGTCATGATGATCAGGAACAACAGCCAGGCAATGGCGCTTGCCATTCCCATCTCATAACTCTTAAAGGCATTGTTATACACCAGAAGGGATACCAGAGTGGTGGAGCGGAGCGGTCCTCCCTGGGTCACAATAAAGGGACCGTTAAATTCCTGGAACTTATTGCACAGCTGGGTGACAAAGTTATAAAAAATAACAGGTGTGATAAGGGGTATGGTTATGCTGAAGAACTGCTTCCATTTTCCCGCCCCGTCAATGGAAGCCGCCTCATACAGGTCCTGGGACACGCCCTTTAAGGCTGCAAGGAAGATCACCATGGGCGAGCCAAACTGCCATATCCTCAAAAGCACGATCACCCAGAAAGCCCCGGTGGGATCCCCCAGCCAGTTAAAGGGCTGGATGCCGAACCTGGATCCGATCATGTTCACAAGTCCCTCTGTCTTAAACAGGAATCTCCACAATACCGCAATGGAAACCGACCCGCCCAGAATGGAAGGGATATAGTAGGCTGTCCTGAAAAAGTTCACACCCTTGATCTTAAAATTCAGGATATAAGCGATAAACAGGGCAAATATCAGTTCCAGCGGAACTGTAAGAAACGCATACTTAAAGGTCTGCACAAAGGCCTTCATGATCAAAGGGTCGCCCAATATCTTTTTATAGTTGTTCAGACCTGCAAAGGAGGCTGTCCTGAAAAGATTGTAATCATGAAAGCTGTAGATCAGTGACGATGCAAAGGGGTACAGCTTAAAGATCACAAACCCGATCCACCATGGCAGGATCAGCAGCAGCCCCACATTCCTTTTTTTGAATGTCTTAAATTTCATTCCATTGCCTCCTTACGGTTACCAATTTTTCGGATAGTATATTTCCCTGCTCTCCATAAGCCCGTCCTTTTCCAGCTTATCGATGTCCATTCGCTGGGGATTGCCCGGAAGCTCCGGCTGGCAGTAGAAGCGCCCGTTCTTTTCCTCGGGCTGGAACAGGGTGTAAGCGCCCACAGGACGGCTGATCGGCTCATGGTATTCGATCCATTCATCCTCGCTGTAAAGGCAGCCAAAGATGGCGTTCAGGTATATTCTTCCACCGGATGTGAATTTAACTCCCTTTTCACGGGCCAGATCACGGATTCTTATGATGTCATCCATTCTTGTCATCCTGCCCAATGACGGCTGAACATGGTCCACGCCCTTTTCAATATAGGTTTCATATTCATAATAGATTCTCATGGACTCCCCAAAGGCAATGGGAATGGCCACCCCCATGTCCTTTAAGCGGCGGATCCCGTTCATGTCATGGGAGTGGATGGGCTCCTCCAGCCATGCCAGGTTATATGGCTCACACAGCTTCGCAAACCGGAACGCGCTGTCCACATCCCATCTCTGGTTGCAGTCAACCGCCACCCCGATCCGGTCTCCCACAGCCTTTCGGACCATCTCGATCCTGCGCAGGTCCCGCTCCATATCCATGCCGTCCTGGCTTCCCACCTTAAACTTAACCGTGGTATATCCTTCCTCCACATACCGGACCATATCCTCTACCAGCTCATGATCCTCCAGGAGAAGGGAACCGCCTCCCTTATAAGCCTGGGCCCAATCCTTATTGGCCCCCATAAATCTGTGAAGAGGTTTTCCCTCCCTCTGGGCCAGCATGTCCAGCATCATCAGGTCCAGCTGCCCCACTTCCACCGCCTTCTCACTTTGAAATCCGGCGTTTCGTATCTTCCAGTAAAGGCTGTTCCTCCACTCATTGTAGCTGTGCTCCTCCCCATTCAAGACCATGGGAAGGATGTCCGCAATAAACCCGGGTCCCACTGCCAGGTGGGCGCATGCACCTTCCTGGTCATACAGTTCAATGCAGCCCTGTTCCGGCGCAAACTTTCCCATTCCTCCGGTTCCGTCCTTAAAGGGCTTGGGCAGGGGTATTTTATGAAAATGATAGTATACGGCTTTTATAAATTTTATTTTATCCTCAAACGAAAATGTAAACATCCTCATTGCCTCCCGTTTATCTGTTATCTTACGTGTACATTATATATTTTTCCGTCATAATAACAATGGACATTATAAACGAGAAAACGCATGGTGATTATACAAATCACACATGCGCCGTTCCGACTATTGCATTGTATTACATTTCTTTTTCAAACCTTTTCATAACCCATTCAAAACGAATGTATACACGCTTAAATTTCAATGCCGTAAAGCTTCATTTTTCTCCACAATGTGGTGGTGCTGATGCCCATCTTTTTGGCTGTAAGGGTTCTGTTCCCATTGCACAGCTGAAGGGTTTCTATGATCGTTTCCCTGATCCTGTCCCTGCCGCTGTTAGTGGGCGCCGGATCCGGACAGCTTCCGTTAGGCATTCCCTGTCCTGTCTGCATCTGCCCCGCTGCGTCCTGGCTGCCGGGCGGCGTCAGCCCATGCTGAATGTAATAATCCGGCTCCTGGGTATGCTCATACAACTCCTCCAGCAGTCCCTTCACATATTCTTCCGTGATTGTCCTTCTTCCCACTGTCAGGATCATCCTCTCGCAGAATGATCTCATCTGTATGGTATTCCCCGGCCACCCGTAGGCCAGTAGCATCTTTCTGGCCCCGGCTGTAATGGCGTGATAGCGGTAGTACTGGTCCATATACTTTTTCATATAGGAATCCAGGAGATAGGCCATGTCGTCAGGGCGCTGGCACAGTCCCGGAATCTTTATCTTCAGGGCGTTGAGGGAATAATAAAGGTCGCTTCTCATACGGTTCAGGCGGCGGCAGGTATCAATATCCTTGGATGTACACGCGATGATCCGTATATCCACTATCTTCATATTCTCAATGGAGTTAAAAAGGATCCTTCTGCTTCTCAGCATTTTGGAGAAATGATACTGGACCGGCAGGGTCATCTTATCAATACTCTGTATCACAAGGGTTCCCTTGTCCGCCTGCCACACAGCCCCCTTTTCCACGTCCTTGCCCTTGGGGTCGGCTGAACCGAACAGGGTCTTCATCTGCTGGTCCTCGCTCATCCCGGCCAGATTAATGGCAATGAACGGATTGTTCTTTCTCAGGCTGTAATTATGTATTCCCTGGCAGATGGCATCCTGCTCCGGGCCCGCATACCCCTCGATCAGGACCGGGCTGGAGGACTGGGCATAGAGCTTTGCCAGCCGGATCGTATCCTTAAGTCCCGGCAGCTCCTGCTCAATGTCCTCAAATGTGCCATGGGCCACATACCCTCTCAGATACTGCTCGTGAAGGCGGTTCTCCTCCTCTATTTCAAGGCGCTTTAACCGGTTGCAGGAGAGGATGGCCCCCTCGGGCCTGCCTTCCACCATAATAGGCTCGATTACCATCACAAGGGTGGAGGATCCCTGGTTGATAAAGGTGGTATAATTCTCCATGCCGCCGCTTATCACCTTGGAAAGGATCTCCCCGTCCAGTTCCCCAAACAGCTTGCCCACCGGCATTCCCACCGCATTCTTTTCAGCAACCCCGGTAATCTGTTCCATCACCCGGTTCATCACAAGCACGGTCCCGTTGTTTGTCACCTTCATGATCCCGTTAAAGGAGCTGTCCAGAATGGTGGAGAACTGGGCATAATTGCGCTGTTCCGCCTGAGCCATCCTGTACAGTGATTCGGCATTGTCCATGGCCGTTCGGATGGATTCTCCTGTGGAGAAAAACGCCAGGGACGGGATCCCCTGTCTGTCGGCAGCCTCCCTGGTGGATTTTCCGCCTATTATGATGTCGGGATGATCCTCACAGGCCCGCGCAAATACGCTGCGCCATTCCTCATCCTCCTTAAACTGGTAACGAAGCAGGCGGACGCCGTACAGCTCATCAAAATACGTGGTGTCACACAGCATATTTTCCCAGTAAAAGACAGCTATCTTTGGATTCTCCTTACCCACTGCCGCCTTGGCCCGGTTGACCAGGACTCCCATCTCCTGTCCGGTCATCTGTATCTCCGAGACAGCCACATTTGTGTACCAGCGTATATTGGCCAGCTGCTTTCCCCTGGCAACAATGATATTGATCCCCTGCTCCGATATGGCCTTCCTGGCCTCATACACGGCTTCCTCTGTCTCAATGACCTTGAGGACCTTTACATGATACTCTTTTTCCTTTAAGATCTCTTCTACCTGTCCGTACATCTCCTGGTCCGGCACAAACACTGCAATCCCTGACACAATATCCTCTCCTGACTTTTCCTGTCAACCGCTTCTCCTGCAACATTTCCACCAAAAGGGCGCTGCAAGCTGATCCTGCAGCGCCCTGTAGGCACGATCCATATGCACCCCTGCGGACTTATGCCAAAGGCACGCCATGCTCCACATAACATGATGCATCTGCGCGTCTTCGCAATCCGCCAAAGGATCCATTACTTATATAAGGACAGTTTATCCATCAGTATAATGGGATCATCCCACTCATTGTCTGTTACCAGGGAAACTTCCACCCGAACCTGGTTCTGTCCGGACACATCCGCACCAAAGTACATGATCTTCTCATTATAGTGGATGTCAGGGGATGTATAAAGCACCACATCATTGTCCCCGTACACGGTCACCTTGCCAAGAAGGCCGCTGCTGAACTGGGAGGACGGTGCAATAGCGCCTGAGAGCAGCTTATACTCGCCATTGGTATTATACTTTACATAGCTGCCTTTTCCCTTGAGACGGATCGCATTTTCCCAGCGGTCCCCATCTGCGGTCTTGCCTGAAGTGATAATATTATATCCTTTTGTGGAAAAGCCTTCCTGCATGTTCTGCACCAGGTATCCATTGGATAAGTCTATATTGTTGGACGGCTCTGCCTGGCCCTCGCCCGGGATCCAGACACCGTCAGTACCCAGCTGGCGTCCGTCAATCACAGTGCTCGTTGCCATGGCTCCGTTTGGAAGCAGGAAATACCATTTGTCATTATCCTTGAACCAGCCATTCTGCATCACACCGCTCTGGTCCAGATAGTACCAATAACCCTTGATCTGCTGCCAGCCGGTCTTCATAAAGCCGTCATTACCTATGTAATACCAATTATCATTGTCCTTGATCCATTCGTTGTAAGCGTACTTGTTCGCGCCTCTCTGGTACTTCCACTGATCATTTACATATTTCCATGTACCGGCATATGCGGGTACTGTCATAACCACACTCAGCGCCAGAGCTGCCAGTGTCATTGCCCAACGTTTCTTCATGCCAAATCTCCTTTCATTTACCACGTCATCCGCTTCCTAACAAGCAGATTCAATACATCCTGCACTTGTTACATTATAATTCATTATTTATTTTTATGCAACTGTCACTTTCCTCTGGGTGTACAGGCCAATGAGCGTGCCGGTGCCGCAGGTTTACCATTTCCCTGTGAACGCCCTCAGGGATAAGCACTCCGGCGCAGCCCCTTCCAGCCGCCCAAATACCGTGCTCCGGGCAGTTCCGCTCCTGCTGTGCCAAGGAACCGTTGATCACTGCTTTAAGCTGCTTCTAACAGGATTATTTGTCAAATATGGTATGTAATTGGAAATTCTGGAACCTTATGGCTTACCTGGTCATTCACTGACCGTACGTTCCCTTGCTGAGTCAGGCATATCGGTGCCCTCCTCCCCTGTTTTGCCATCGCCGCGGGGCATTCTGCCGCCGCCGGGCATCCCGCCTTTGCCCTCGGACATTTGGCCATCTCCGGCTGCATCTTTGCCTTCCGGCCCTCGGCCGTCCTCCGGCATCCTGCCTCCAAAGTCACCCCCATTACCTCCGCCAGGGCCTTTGCCCATTCCTCTGCCGTTCATCTGCTCTCCCAACCGGGTCATGACCTGGTCCAGGGTAATGTCCTGTTCCTCCCCTGCCGTGGACAGCTGATAGGTCTTTCCCTGTTCCAGACCCGGCAGGCTTAAGAGAATACATCCAAAATCCTTCTTTGGCCCAAATGTGAGAAGCTCCCTGCCGTCCTCATCGGACAGGACCACCTGGGAACCGGCTGCCTGGTTTTCACTGTAAAACACCAGGATGGAATTCTGGGCAGATTCTTCTGAAAATCCCTGCATCATGCCGGAACTTCCCGCCGCTACGAATATACCGCCGTTTATGACTGCCGTCCCGTTATAATCCAACGCCCCGTCCCCGTTGCTTACAGGGCCGTTAATATAGGTTTCCCCGCCTTCCACGTACAAGTTTCCATTGGAATCGATCCCGTCCGCCATGGCATCCACCACAATGGTCCCTCCTGTGATCCGCACATATGCTTCCGGGTTATTCTGCATTTTTTCCCTCTCACTGTCCTGGCCGGACCCGCCGCTTCCTCCCGCGGCATTGATCCCGTCATCCGTGGACTTGATCCTGATGTTTCCGCCGGTTATATCCACCTTCAGCCCCTCCAGGCCTTCGTAGCTCTCCTGTATATCGATGGTGCCGCCTGAAACTGTCAGCCATGTCTCCCCGTGGACCGCGTCATCCCCGGCCTGAATGACAATGTCTCCCCCTTCTATGATCACGTATCCCTTTTCAGGATCCTTATCATTGTTGGATTTAATACCGTCCTCCCCGGTCTTGATCTGAATCCTGCCGTCCCTGATTGTCACGGAGTCTTTGCCCTTCAGCCCGTCTTTTACAGCCGTTATGTTGAGGGTGCCGGATATGACCTTAAGATCGTCCTTGCTCCGCACCCCATTGCTGTAGTTTCCGTTGACTGTAAGGCTTCCCGTTCCGTTGATGGTCAGGTCGTCCTTGCTGAACACGGCGGCGTCAGGCTCATCCTCATCTGTGGATCCAAATATATATTCCGCACCGTCCGTCACTGAATTATCAGTTCCCTCCGCCAGGATCAGGATGATTTTTTTGCTCTGTTTTCCATACACGGGGGATGTGTTTGCATTAGAAATGTGGAATCCGTCCATCACAAGCCTGACCAGATCGTCCTTGCCCGCATCCACCAGAAGCTGCCCGTCAAAATTTCCCCGCAGCACATAGGTTCCGGCAGCCGTTATGCGGATGGTTCCGTTTTCCGCCACCCCATTGTCCCCCTGGATCGTCACCTCTGATCCACTGCAGTCTATGACAGTGGAGGATGCCTCATCCCAGCCCGCATCCAGATCACTGTCGTCATATTCAGCTGATTTTCCGTGTGTGCCAGCAGCATCCGCTCCATCCGTCCCATTCAGATCCCCTTCCGCCTGGCCAGTGCCGCTTTCAGGCTGTTTGGAACCATCCTGGCCGGAATCCCAGCCGGAACCTTGCCCGGAGGTTTCCTGGGTTTTACCGCCCCCGGCGCCCTCCCCTGTTCCTTTGCTGCATCCGGCCAGCTGCAGGGCCAGTATGAGTGCCGCCAGCGCCGCCGCCCATCTCACCTTTCTTCTGCCGTTCTGCCTTTTGATCTTTATCATTTCAAACCACCTTTCTTTCCTTTTTCCGTCTTTTCGTAACTGTTCAGGACATCCGATGCCTTACTAAAACCTCCGGCTACAGGTTCTCATTTCCCGAATCCAGCCTGCCGCATACCACGGTCAGGTTCCCATTGCGGCACCGGATCTCATCCAGCAAAGCCTTTTCCACTTCCTGAGATTTAAGTTCCACATGATAACACAGCTCATACAAGCTTCCCATGTTCACGGTTCTCACCCGGATCATATCTGCCTTTTTGGCATATTTCTGGAAAATGTCGTCAAAGATTCCGGTGTAATCCAGATTTTCCGGTATGGTCACCTTCAATTCTTTGCGAAGAAGCTGCCCACTCATATCGGGAACCATCAAAAGCAGGATGGTGACAACTCCCACTACGGCTACCATAAACACGCCGATCCCTATGAACCCCATCCCTGTGGCCAATCCCACTGCCATGGCCAGGAACACACTGCTTATCTCCCTGGCATTGCCCGGCAGGGAGCGGAACCGCACCAGGCTGAATGCACCCATCACAGCCACGCCGGTCCCCAGGTTTCCATTTACGATCATGATCACCATCTGCACAATGACGGGAAGCACGGCCAGGGTCATAAGGAAGCTCCGGCTGCTCTGGTTCCTGTACATGTGAACGGCTGCCAGTATCAATCCCAGGGCCAGGGAAACAGTTGTACACACTGCCATATGTACCATTGTAATATTAGATGTTGTTTCATTTAAAATACTCTCAAGCACAGATAAGCCCTCCTTGTTCATATTGGGTCCGGCCGCTGTATCCCCCATTTTCCTCCTCAATGGCCGCCATCAGCATGGGATGGATGTATTTTCCATAAAATGTTCCATACTTGGAGTAGGAAACCGGAAAGATCCCAAAATCCGCCAGTATCCTGCTAAACCACACCGGCATGGCATCCGTTATCTTGATCTCCATCAGGACCATGTCCTGGGGCAAAAGGCATTTTCCATATGGTTCCACCCGCAGATCCAGTTCTCCCAGCCGTCCCAGGATATTTTGATCAAAGGTCACCCGCAGCTCCCGGTCCATCTGACAGGTATAAGCCGTCCTCTCATAGGAGATATAAGCCATGGGCCTTAACCCATACCGCTTGACCGTATAATCCACTTCCTTAAGGATCTGTCCCTCTTCCTTTGGTTCAATCCCATAATAGAGATATTTCCTGGCTGTCTCCAGGCTCATCTCCACTCTCCGCTTATACACCACGGACTCAAACTTCTTTTTGATCTCCACAAATACAGTGGAGCTGTCATCTATTGATCCGCCGTAACAGCGCAGCCTTACCTTTTCCTTGTACACGGGCTTTTCTATGGAGGTGCGTATCAGCTCATAATCCGGCGTATCCAGATAAATATTGCGGATGGTATGGCGGCCATACACATCCATGTCCATAACACCGTTTAGGACCAGCATCAGACGCTGGTATTGTTCGCCTGTCAGCAGATACTTTTTCTCATGCCGTTTGAATACGATCTGTGCCATTTTCCTTCCTCCTTTACTGTTTCGTCCCCTTTAGATTAACGTGAAAATGTGTCAGGCTTTTGTAATATTTGTGTTGACAATGTGAAAAAAGGCACTGTCCCTGCTTTTATTCAGGAACAATGCCTTATGGGAAATACCTGCTTGCATCAGGTATTTTTCATGATCACACTCTCTACAATATCAGCCACGTGCTCGCAGGCATCGCAGCATTTTTCCAAATACACATAGATCTCTCTCCACGCAATGATCTCAATGGGATCCTTCACCTCTGTGTGGAGTTTCCGCATGGAATCAATGAACATGCGGTCCCCTTCCTCCTCCAGTGCATTGATCTCAATGATCAGCCCATGGAGTGTTTTGGATTTCTTAAAGTCCGCAAATTCTTCCATCACTTCCTTCAGGGCATTGCAGCAGCGGATAATGACCTTTGTAAATTCCACTGCCTCCGGCTTAATAGTATGTACATTGTTGATGTAGATACGGATCAGAACGTCCTCGATCTTGTCCGTCACCTCGTCAATGCTCTGGCTCAAAAGGATGATATCCTCACGCTCAATAGGAGTAATGAACGCCTTTACCAGAACCCCCATCATCTCATGTTTTTTCTTGTCCGCGTCATGCTCGATCTTATGCAGCTCATCCAGCTTGTCCTGCAAAAGGCCTGTGTCAAAGTTCATCAGGTTATCCTCCAGCATCTTTGCCGCCTCGCAGCCGCACTGGACACATTCTATAAAATTCTGAAAATAGTAGCTATCGCTTTTCTTAGACATCTCATCTTCTCCTTATCCTAACCGTGGAACAGCATCATAAACAGCTTTGCTATGAAGAATCCTATGATACCGCAGCCCGGGAACGTCATGATCCAGGTCATTACCATATCCTTGACAACACTGAAATTAATGGCTGAAAGACGCTTCACCGCACCCACTCCCATGATCGCAGTGGTTTTTGTGTGGGTGGTGCTCACCGGGATTCCAAACATCGAAAAGCCCAGCAGACAGGCCGCTCCTGCCATATCCGCCGAAAAGCCCTGGTATTTCTCCAGGCGGACCATATCCATTCCCACTGACTTGATGATCTTTTTTCCGCCAATGGACGTTCCAAGAGCCATGGCCGCAGACCCCAGAAGAAGCATCCACAGCGGGAACTCTACCCCTGCCGTGCTGCTGCTTCCGTTCACCATACAGATTCCAAGAAGCATGACACCCATAAACTTCTGTCCGTCCTGTGCGCCGTGCATAAAGGCCATGGCCGCCGCACCGGCGATCTGTGCGTACCGGAAAAACCCTGTGGTCCTGCGCCTGTCCATATTCCGGCAGGTCCAGGAGACCAGCTTACAGGAAAGATATCCGCTTGAAAATCCCAATACCACGGAAAAGACCAGACCATAGACCACCTTCATCCACTCAGAAGCATTGATGGCGGAGAACCCGCCGCGGATCGCCACAGCCGCTCCTGTAAGGCCTGCGATCAATGCATGGCTCTCACTGGTGGGACAGCCGATGGATACTGCGAAGGATGACCACACCACAATGGAAAACAGAGCCGCACACAGCGCAATCAAGGCAATGGAAGTATCATCACCAAAATTAACCATGTTGGTGATGGTGGACGCAACCGTGGCATTGATCATGGTCATGACAACAATTCCGGCGCAGTTACAGACAGCAGCCATGACAATGGCGACATTTACATCCAGGGACCTGGTGGACACACAGGTCGCAATGGCATTGGGTGCATCCGTGATACCATTTACACAGATAACCCCCAAGGTCAGAAGGACTGTGATCAGCAAGGCCGGATTCGTCACTAACTGTTGCAGGAAAAAGGAAAACGACATATCCATAATTCTTTTTTACCTACTCTCTCATTCTTTTACTTTATCTTTACGTAAATTTTACATACTCACGATTTTTATTCTAGCACGGTTTTATATCGGAGTAAAGTTTTTATTTCATTAATATAGGGGGGAAATGTTCAAATTTTGATAATAGGAAAGCCGGCATTATCCAACATCGGATAATACCGGCATTTGCATTGATTTCCTTATACATAAGTGGTCAATACGATATGTCTATCCTTTTGACTTGTTGATCATAAATGACTGCAATGACTTCTCTATATTGAGACGTTCATAAAAGCCTTCCGCTTCCGGCTGAGCGCCAAAAAACAGGGATGTTGGGGAAATGTCCGCTGCACGGTCCATCAGTTCTCTGCCTATCCCCTGTTTTCGGTATTCTTTCAGGACAAGTATTTCCGATATGGTGCCGAACAGATAGCCGTCACTTAATATACGGATACAGCCCACCAGCTTATCATGATCCCATGCAGTGATATTGATCGTTTTGTCAATGGCCTTTTGCATCCTCTCATTATCATAGGAACCGGGCCACACTTGATTGGCCATTTCAATAAAAATATCTGCCTTTAACTCCTGATCATCATTGATATAACGGATCATAGCATCCTCCCTTTTAATTTCCTGGACTCAGGCCCCTTTCCCTATGGACCTCTTATCTGTTTTCTTCAATCCCCACATCCATACTTCCTGAACGGAATCCCTCCATATCCAGGGTCACATAGGTAAATCCCAGCATTTTCAGCCTGCGGACCACTTCCTCCCTCATCTCCAGCAGGCTGGGAAATGCGCTCTGGTCCACCTCCAGCCTGGCGATCTGGCCATGAAGGCGCAGCCGTACATTGCCCCCTAAAACACTCTTAAGGTACTCCTCCCCATGGGCGATCCGCTCCAGCACCTCATAGTCAATTTTTGTATTATACGGCAGCCTGGTAGCCATGCAGGGGGTGGAGGGCCTTGATGCCACAGAGATATTGTACTCGGCGGCCATCTCTTTAACCATCTCCTTTGTAATATGCAGCTCCGCCAGAGGGCTTATGATCCCCAGTTCCCTCAGTGCATGGATTCCCGGACGGTACACGTGCATGTCATCCTCGTTGGTGCCGTCCAGGATCCAGCGGACCCCCTTTTCCTGTGCCAGATCCTTCAGCGTCATAAACAGATGGCGCTTGCACAGATAACAGCGGTTTTCGGGGTTGAAGCGTATTTCCTCCTGCTCCAGTTCATCCACCTTTATGACCTGGTGGATTCCCCCCAGCTCACCGGCCACCCGTCTGGCGATCTCCAGGTCACAGGATGGGTGGAGCCTGCTGTCAAATGTCACTGCGTACACCCGTTTCCCTGTTTCGGCAGCCGCGTCAGCCGCCAGTTTAAGGAGCAGGCTTGAATCCACTCCCCCGGAAAACGCAAGGCAGATATCCTCTGATGCCAGTTCCCTCATCCTGTAATGGAGCATTTCCCTTTCATTCATATTTACAATCCTTTCCCCTGTGCTTCCATCTGCACTTCCCGGTATACGGTCATAAAGTCCCGCCCTGTTTCACGGCAGATGCGGCGCACACTCTCATACTCCGGATAATAAAATCTCTTATCCTTATAGGCGCATACCTTTACCTCCGCCTGGCCGCAGTCCATGTCCACACTCATCTTTTCCCTGGAAAGCACGGTCCTTGTCACCGGGTACTGTCTGATCCCAATGGTCGTGGTATGGATCAGTATGATATCCTCCAGCTTTTCCCGGTCCTCTTTCCTGCACAGCACGGACAGAGTGTACGCAGGCCTGTTCTTTTTCATAAAGATCGGTGTATACCACACATCCGCAGCCCCTGCCTCTAAAAGCAGTTCCATTGTAAAGCCCAGGATCTCTCCTGTACAGTCATCCAGATTGGTCTCCATCATCCACATGGAACAGCCATTCCAGGAAGTTTCCCCTGCCGTGTCTCTGTCATAGCCCAGGTCTTTGTTATAGCCCGGGCCGTTCCCATGATCCGTTTCCTTGTCTGCTTGCGATGTCTCCATCAACATGGCGCGGAGCACATTGGCCTGTTTAAATACCCGGTTTCCTGCTCCCATTCCGATCTTAAGGATCCGGCAGGAATCCGGCAGATGATCCATGGTGCGCAGCGCTGCCGCAATCGCTGCCCCGGTAGGGGTGACCATCTCCCCGTCATTGTCCGTAAGCCTGAGATCCAGCCCATAAGCTGATGCAATATTGGCCGTGGCCGGAACGGGAACAGGGAGGATCCCATGCTGGCAATGTACATGGCCATGTCCCTCAGACAAGGGTGACACCACCACGTCCTCCACTCCCAGGTTGTCCACACACACCGCCACACTGATGATATCCACAATGGAATCAATGGCTCCCACTTCGTGGAAATGCACCTGTTCCAGCGGCAGACCATGGGCCTTGGACTCTGCCTCGGCCACGATCCTGAACATCCGGCGTGCTAAATCCTTCACATGGTCATTGGATTCCAGCCTGTCGATGATCTGGTATATGTCAAAAAGATTTCTGTGCACATGGCCATGGTCATCTCCGTGGGAATGAGAATGCTCATGGGGGTGTTCGTGGCTGTGGGAATGTTCATGGCTATGGGAATGTTCATGCTCGTGGATCTCCTCATGGGGATGGACATGCTCATGGATCTCCCACTGGTCATGAGTATGGGACTGCGCCTCTGCATGATGGTGGCTGTGCTCATGCCCTTCCTCATGACCATGGCTGTGCTCATGCCCTTCCCCATGACCATGGCTGTGCCCATGCCCTTCCCCATGCTCATGACTGTGCCCATGCCCTTCCCCATGCTCATGACTGTGCTCATGCCCTTCCCCATGTTCATGACTATGCCCATGTCCGTCCTTTTCCAAATGCACATCAAAATCATAGGAATCCAGCCCGCACACGTTCTTCCGCCCAAAGTGCAGATGATATCCGCCCACTCCCAGGCTTCCAAGGGCGTGTTCCAACACATGCCTGTCCGCGCCCAGATCCAAAAGCGCCCCAACCGTCATATCTCCGCTGATCCCTGAATTACATTCCAAATACAATATCTTTCCCATTTTATCTTACCGCCAATCTGTTTATTTGCGTGGCCAGGTAACCGGCCCCGTATCCATTGTCAATATTTACAACTGAAATTCCATTAGCGCAGGAATTCAGCATGGTCAAAAGAGCTGACAAACCATGAAAACTGGCCCCATAGCCCACGGATGTGGGGACCGCGATCACCGGGCAGTCTGCAAGACCTGCGATCACAGTGCCCAATGCGCCTTCCATTCCCGCCACTGCAATGATGCAGTTGGCTTTCATGATCCGGTCCCGCTGGGAAAGCAGTCTGTGGATGCCCGCCACTCCCACATCAAAGATCCGGTCCACCGCGCATCCGAAATACTCCGCTGTCTGCGCAGCTTCCTCCGCCACGGGTATATCCGCCGTGCCGCCTGTGCATACTGCGATCAGCCCTTTTCTTTCCTTGCCCGGGCGTTCCACCTTGAGGATCCTGGAGATGGGGTCATAGACCACCTCCGGCACAGCGGACTGGACCAGCTTAAACTGTTCCCCGGTTGCCCTTGTTCCCAGCACCTCCCCGTCCCGCTCATAAAACCGCCTGTAGATCTCCAGCAGATATGCGTCCGGTTTTCCCTGGCAGAACACAGTCTCTCCAAATCCCGATCTGAGTTTTCTGTGATGGTCCAGCTTTGCATATCCCAGATCCTCATAGGGGAGATCCTTTAAAACCTTTTGTGCATCCTCTATGTCAACTGCCCCTGTTTTCACCTTTTCCAGCAGTTCTCTTACGTCCATCTTCAAATTTCCTCCTTTAAATCCACAATCCTGGTGCACACCCGCTCCAGCAGTTCCCCGGAGTGGCTCACCACCACCAGCCCGATCCTGCGGCGGCCAACCTCCTCCAAAAGGAAATTCCATATCTGGCTCTGTGTGATCAGGTCCAGCATGGTGCTGATCTCATCCGCCAGCAGAAACCGCGTCCTTTTTCCCAATGCCCTGGCAATGCAAAACCTCTGCAGCTCCCCTCCGGAAAGCTCACCCGGGAACCGGTTCATCCAGTCCGGTTCAATTCCCAGACCATTCAGGATCCGTTCCTCCACCCCGTCCCCTTCCTTTATGACCTCCGCCATCCTGAGCCGTGGATTCACGGACATCTCCGGGTGCTGCCACACCATCTGAACCGGGCAGTAGGGTCCATAGCCGGAAAGAGGCTTTCCATCCAGCAGGACACGCCCATGGTCCGGATCTTCATATCCGGCAAGTATTTTACAAAAGGTGGTCTTTCCAAATCCGCTGGGCGCCGTGATCCCTACCCGCTCATCCTGCTCCAGGCTCATGCTCACATTGTTCAGTATCTTCCTGTTTCCATTATCATATTGAAAGGAAATGTTCTCCGCCGCCAGTCTCATGGTACCGCCTTCCTACATTTTACCATACCGCCCCTATAAGAGCGATACTCTATTTCTTCCAAACAGCCGGGATCCATATGGGGACATCTGGGTCCGTATGGGCAGCCGGGTGGAAGATCCTTCACATAGGGCTGTGCGCCGGGCTCAGCCTCAAATCCATGTGCCGGCATCGCCCTGAACAAAGCCCTGGTATAAGGATGGCGCAGCCCTTCCTCCCTCTCAAAGTCAGACACGGCCGCTTCCTCCACATTGGTGCCCGCATAGAACACCACGATCCGGTCAGCCACCTCCAGCGCCAGTTCCAGGTCATGGGTGATCAGAAGCACCCCTGCCCCCTCATCCGCGATCTCCCGAAAATGTGACAACACCCGCTTGGCCGCGCTGATATGCAGACCCGGTGTGGGTTCATCCGCGATCACCAGCTTTGGTTTTTCCATCACGGCAGTGGATATCAGAATCCGCCTTGTCATTCCGCCGGAAAGCTGGAACGGATAAAGCTCTTCCGTCTCCTCCCCCAGCCCATACCTGCCGGTGACTTCCCTGCTGCGGGCTCTGGACGCCTCATCCTTATGCCCCTTTCTCACCTGGTCTCCCACCTTCATAAGGGGATCCAGATAGGAAACACTTTGGGGCACCAGGACCATCCGGTTCCCCCTCAGTTCCTTTACCCGCTTTTGTGTCAGTTCTTCCCCCTCAAAGGAAATTGTCCCCGACCATGAAGCATTGGCCGGAAGCAGCCCCATAACCGCGTGGGCCAGCAGGCTTTTTCCTGAACCGCTGGAACCAACCACGGCCACGATCTCATGTTCTTTTATATTGACGCTTAAATCCCTGATGACAGGAAGCTGCGTCTTCCTCCATCCCCTCTCATACTGGGAAAATGAGATCATCAGGTGTTCCACTGATAATATTGTCTCCATACCCCTAATCTCCTTCCATTCCCGGCCGTGTGCCGCACATCTAAAGCTCATGGCGCCAAGTCCATGCCCCTGTTCTACAGATGGGCCTTATTGGGATTGGTCAGCGTCACCAGGGTGTCGCCGATAAAATGGAACAGCACCACCACAAACACCAGCAGCAGTCCCGGGAACAGGGCCAGCCACCATTTCCCCATGGTCAGATACTTCATGCTCTCAGACAGGATCACACCGATAGCCGGCTGTTCCGGGGGAAGTCCGAACCCAAGGAAGGTAATGCTTGCCTCGTGGAGGATGGCGTGGGGAAACAAAAGGACCACGCCCACCAGCACCTGCGGCAGCAGATGGGGCATCATGTGTTTCCACGCGATCCGCACTTTTCCCATTCCAAGTTTGCCCGCTATCTTAATGTACTGGCTTTCCTTCAGCTGCATGACCTCCGCTCTCAAAAGCCTTGCCAGGGATGTCCAGTGTGTCAGGGAAATCCCTATCATCACACCCCAGAATCCTTTACCGGCCGCAAAGGAAATAAGAATGAGCAAAAGGATATGGGGGATCCCCATGACCAGGTCAATGATCCCTGCCACAATTCCATCCGCCGCCTTTCCCAGGCAGGCTGCCGCTGTTCCCATAAAGCAGGCGATCACCGCACTCACCGCCGCGGTCAGAATGCCGATCCTTATGCTCAGCGACAAGCCCGTGATGGTCCTCACAAACATATCGCGCCCCATCCAGTCTGTCCCAAAGGGATATTGAAGACAGGGAGCCAGATTCTTTCTGGAAAAATCCGTCACCATGGCTTCATCCGCCAGAACCCTTCCTCCCACTGTAATGGCTGCCAGAATCAGGGCTGCCATGATCAGAAACAGGAACAGGGTCTTACGCCGGTTCCACTCTGAAAACCATCCCATCACCCAGCCCTCCTTTTTCTGATCCTCGGGTCCACAACCTGGTAAAGTACATTTGCAGTGAGATTGCCCCCGAACACAATGGCGGCGCTGATCATGGTGATACCCAGCAGCAGCGGCACGTCCCCTCCCAGTCCGGCCGTAACAGCAGCACGTCCCAGTCCGGGATAGGAAAACACCTGTTCCACCAGCACTGAACCGCCGAAAATTTCACTGACCGAGGCAAACTGAAGGGTCATGGCCGGAAGCAGGATATTGCGTATTCCATGCCGTTTCACGATCTCCCACTCCGACTCCCCTCTTGCCCTTGCAAACAGCACATAATCGCTCTCCATCACCTCTGCCATCTTCTCCCTTGTATGAAGGGCGATATTGGAAATGCCGGTAATGGAAAGTGCAGCCACCGGAAGGATGCCGTGGACCAGCCGGTCCCCCAGGGTGACCGCGGACGCCTCCATTCCAATGGGAACGCTGAGCCCAATGGGAAGGATCTTCAGCCACACCGCAAACACCATCAACAATACCAAGGCCAGCCAGAAAGCCGGCGTGCTGGCAGTGACAAGGGCGTACCCGGAGATCAGCTTATCTGTCAGCCTTCCCTTCCTGGCTCCTGCAGCCACCCCCAGCACAAATCCCACCACGCCGGATATCACCCAGGCCGATGCCATCAGCCACAGGGAATTGGCCAGCTTTTCCCCAATCACCTTGGAGACAGGCCGGCGGTACAGCAGGGACATCCCCATATCCCCTTGCAGAAAATCTCCTGCCCAGGACACGTACCGTTTCACAGGCGGCGTGTTCACGCCCCAGTACTCCTCAAGCTGTGCGATCTGCTCCTGGCTCATGCTTCCCAGCGCCGCCTGCCCCACATTGGTCTTTAACGGATCCAGGGGCGACACGGTCACCAGGAAAAATGCCGCAATGCTGACCAGCACAAGAAGCACGCCCAGCCGTATGATACTCCTTCCAACCTGTCTCAAACTCATGTCATCGTCCTTTCATCCAAACCACAAATCCTATTCCCAGCTCCACTGGTCCACATTATTCACAATCGTCCAGCCATGGCCGTGGGGATGAAGCTTCTGGTCAGCCACCTTAAGGTTCTCCCTGGACCAGTACAGATGGTCAATGTTCACCAGCCAGATCCACGGAATATCCCCGTCCTGGGTTATCCCTGTATTTCCATCCCACTGCGCCTTTTTCCACAGCTCATAGGACTGCTCCAGATCACTGGATGCCAGAGCCTCATCCATATAGCGGTCCACGTTCTCATTGGCATAAGGGGAATACTCCGCCACACCGGAGTCCTTTATGGTGTGGTAAATATTGTAAAGTTCCATGGGCGTATGGGCGCCCCAGCCCCACATCAGCGGCTCGGCCTGGGCCCTGTCATAAGCAGTATCCCATCCCACGCCCTCTGTCTTTACCTCGATACCCACCTTTTTTAACTGGTTGGCCGTGTCTGCCGCCAATGCCTGACGCACAGAATCACTGGCAGGATACATAAGGGTCATGGATGCCCTGACGCCATCCTTTTCCCGGATCCCATCGCTGCCCGCTTTCCAGCCTGCCTCCTCCAGGATCTGCTCCGCCTTCACCGCATCATAGGAAACCTTTGCAGCGTCATTATACCAGGGCATCTTGTCACACACACTGTAGGCCGGACTTCCGAATCCGTTGAGCACATTGTGGATCATCTCATCCCTGTCAATGGCTAGATTGATGGCGCGCCTGACCTGCACATCGCTGGTAAAATCATTTCCCAGGGGGATACCGTCCTCATTCTTCCCTCCTGCCGAAACAGACGGCAGGTTAAATCCCCTGTTATCCACTGTCTCAAAGGATAAAAGTTCATATCCCGGCAGGGCCTGGTCAGAGTAGGAAGCCGCTGTATACGCCAGATCCGCCTGTCCGGACATGACCGCCGCATAAGCTGCGTCTTCCTCCATGAACAGGATCGTTACCTTTTTCATTTTCGGCTCTTCCCCGTAATAACCAGGGTTTGCCTCCAGGATCACCTGCTGTCCCTTATCCCACTGCTTCAGCATATAACGGCCTGAACCCACCGGGTGTTCCCCGTATCCTGCTCCGTAAGCATGTTCGGGCACGATCCCCACAATTGCCATGGTATAGGGCCAGATGGAATACGGTCTGTTCATCCTGAATTCCACCGTGGTATCATCCAGGGCAGCAGCCTCCTTCAGCATGGTAAAATCATTGACTGAGCTGGTGTCCCTCAGTGTATTATACGTAAATGCCACATCCTCTGCCGTCAGCTTTTCCCCGTCTGTAAATGACACATCATCCCGTATGGTCACGGTCCAGGTAAGTCCGTCATCGCTGGCCTCCATTCCTGTTGCCAGGTCATACCCTATTTTCAGATCCGTTGTGGTCACGGTCAACGTGCTCTGGATCAAAGGCTCATGTACATGCTCTCCCGCTCCCCATCCGTAAGCCGGGTCAAATCCCGCCTCTGGTTCCGATGTGGGCCCCATGACAACTATGACATCGTTCCTGTCCGTTCCTGCCTGTGATGTCCCCGGCTGTGATGTTCCCGGCTGTGGTGCTTCTGACTGTGCCCCTTCTGACCGTGACACTTCTGACTGTGGTGCTTCTGACTGCTGTCCATTTTCCGGCTGTCCGGTTTTACTTGCACTGTTCCCCCCACATCCGGCAGCCATCAAGGTCACTGCCAGGATCGCCGCCACGGTATAGCTTATTTGTTTCTTCATTCCCGTCCTCCTCTAAATCATGAAATGCCATCCCTGATTCCTCAGGTCCAACTGTTTTATTTTTTCTCTGCCGCCCTTTCAAGACGCACAAAAATACCAGGAAACTAGACTTATCCCTTAAGGATAAACATACCTTCCTGGTATTTTCCTGATATCATATCTGATTTGCTGCTGATCTGCTGCTCTTGATCCAAATCCACTTATGGATCATAAAAAACTTCAACTCTTTAAAGATGTTGACTTCTGTCAACCGTTAATGAAAATTATACGAAAATCTTTGTGGCACGTCAATCATTTTCTATTAAAATCCATCCATATTCTATGTTGTGACAGTCACATCATCCCACTGCGTGATCCCGTCCTCCTGCGCCGTGCTCTCCGCTTTCCCACGGTTCCCTTTTCAGATGCCGGCCTGTTCTGGCTTTTGTACTCCCTGATCACTGCTTCGATCCGTGTATAATCCCGTTCAAACAGTTCCTCGCTCACCAAAAGGGACCGCTGCTCCTCCGGAACCTTTTGGATCATTTTCTCGATCACAAAGGCCTTACTCTTTTCCTTATATCTGGGCATTTGGGTCAACTCCTGAATGTGCACCAGCTCCGGGCGCCACAAAAGGCTGAGCTTGCGTTTCCAGTTCATCTGAGGATTTTTCCCTGCCTCCCGCCGAATATAAAAATCAATCCCCTCCTGTGTCTGCTCCACTGTAATGATACCCCACCATTCAGGGACATGTTCCTGTACATGGGCCCCATGGGTGGAACCTGCCACCACGATGTTTTGGTCAAAATACCGGTCATAATCCCTGACCTGGCGTTCCAGGCGCACATAGGTGTCCGCATCACTTTTTATTTCAATCCCTGTCAAACGCCCCGGAAGGACCATCACAATATCCGCCCTTGATCTTCCCACCTGTTTTTCTTCTATGATCCTCATTTTGCCATAGGTTTCCTCCAGAAACTCAAAAAGAGGTTCCCTAATATCCTTGTCATACAGCATACTTTAATCGTTTAAACTCCTCTGCCTCCGTCAGTCCGCGGGCTCCCTGCCCCTCTGACATATTCTGTAATAATTCTACTATAAACGCACAAAAAAGGACAGCCATTTCTGACCGTCCCCATTACCTTTACATCTCCATGATCCATATCCCTGCACATTTCATATCTCTGCACATTCCATATCCCTGCACATTCCATATTTCTGCACATTCCATATCCCTACGGTATCAGCCTGCTGGTTCCCAGCCGGTCGGCTCCCAGGGCAATAAAATCCTCCGCGTCCTGTAAAGATGCGATCCCGCCCGCGGCCTTGACCTTGACCCGGGGACCGGAGTGTTTTCTCAATAACGCCACATCCTCCCGGGTTGCTCCGCCTGTGGAAAAGCCTGTGGAGGTTTTAATATAATCCGCGCCGGACTGCGTTACCACACGGCACATTTCCTTCTTTTCATCTTCCGTTAACAGGCAGGTCTCAATGATCACCTTCAGGCATTTTCCGGCGCAGGCAGCTTTTATCTGTCTGATCTCCTCCAATACCTGTTCGTAAAGCCCTTCCTTTACCATCCCGATATTAATGACCATATCGATCTCATCCGCGCCGTTCCTGACCGCGTCCTCTGTCTCAAACACTTTAGCGGCCGTGGTCATATTGCCGTTGGGGAATCCGATGACCGTGCAGATGGCCAGATTTTCCCCTGTATACTCCTTGGCGCGCTTCACATAGCAGGGCGGGATGCATACGGAAGCAGTTGCATGTTCCATTCCCTCCCTGCAAAGCGTCTCGAACTGTTCCCATGTGGCGGTCTGCTTTAACAGCGTATGATCCACCCTGCCCAAAATATCCTTCTTTTCCATGTTATCAGCTCCTGTCTTCCTTGATCAGCCTGCGGATGGCTTCCACCGCCACCTTGATCGCAGCCTCGGTGTCATGTACAATGGGATTATCCAGCCCCGCATTCTGCCGTTCCTGGTTACCCACCACCAGGAAATCGGAGCCGCAGCGCACGCGCAGATGGCTTGCTGCAATAAATAAAGCCGCGGATTCCATCTCAGACGCCTTGCATCCCATGCGCTTCCATGCCTCCCACTTATTGAGGAGCTCATAGCTTACCGGCATCCTTTCCGGTTCATGCTGTCCGTAAAATGCATCCTTGCACTCCACAACCCCTGCATGATAGGTATATCCCAATGCCTTTGCCGCTGAAACCAGCGCGTTGGTCACATCCAGGTCCGCCACCGCGGGATATTCGATGGGGGCGTATTCCTTGCTGGTTCCCTCCATACGGATGGCTCCCGTGGCAACTACGATGTCCCCGCCTTTTACATTCATCTCCATCCCGCCGCAGGTTCCCACCCGGATAAATGTGTCCGCGCCGCACAGCACCAGCTCCTCCAGGGCAATGGACGCGGAGGGGCCGCCGATACCGGTTGAGGTCACACTGACCTTCTCCCCGTCCAGCCAGCCTGTATATGTGATATATTCCCTGCTGTCCGCTACCAACCGGGCATTGTCAAAATGCTTTGCGATTTTCTCACAGCGCTTCGGGTCCCCCGGCATGATCACATAGCGGCCCACATCGCCTTTTCTAATCTGTAAATGATATTGTAATCCTTCTTCTCCAGAATAATTCTGCATGCTGCTTCTCTCCTCACAAGGGCGTGTCTTAACATTGGTTTTGCCAGCTGCACGTCCGATCCTCTTATTCTTTTCCACGTCTTTTGATCGTAGGCTTTCCTATGATGTTTTAGGCAGAGCGGCCGTCATTTGCGGGAATCCGCAGGCACTGCCTCCTTCAGGTTATCCGGCCCAAAACCCAATGGCAGCAGTTCTTCCAGGAGGAACGTCCTCACCTTGCCACCGCCGTTTTCCAGAATGATCCTGAAGGTTTTTGGATCGCAGAATTCCGTCATTACCTGACGGCAGACTCCACAAGGGGCACACATCTCCCCTGTCCGGCCTTCCCCGGGACCACCCACGATCGCAATTGCTTCAAATTCCCGTTCTCCCTCTGATACTGCTTTAAAAAACGCGGTGCGTTCCGCACAGTTGGTGGGACCATAGGAGGCATTCTCAATATTGCATCCGAGATAAACCGTTCCTGATCTTGTAAGAAGCGCTGCCCCTACCCTGAAACCTGAGTATGGGGTATATGCCTGTTCCCTGCCTTTGCAGGCCAACTCTATCAGCTCTGTTTCATTCATCCTTTATTCCTCCCTACTGCTCGATGATCTTGGATATGAACCCCCGTATCATTTCATACTGTTCCATATCAATGGATATTTTATTTCCCTGGCGTGAGATCCATCCGTCATCCTCAAACTTTTTTACTGCCCGGTTCACTGTCTTTACACACAGACCGGAGGAATCCGAGAGTTCCTGCCTTGTACTGCTGATCTGAAGCACGCCGTTCTTCTCATATTTCTGGTACATGTCCATCAGCAGCAGCGCCAGACGGTCGGAACCCTGAAGAAACAGATAGGCCCGGCTGCTTCTCCCCTGTTCCAGGAGATATTCCCCAATGGCCTTTGCCTCCTGCTTCAGGGCGCGTATATCTGTCCTGAGCCACTCCGCGAATTTGTCCCTGGGTATCTTCACAAAGGTACAGGGGGTTACTGTCTGGAGGGTGGTCTTGTAGGTATCCAGATCCATCACCACCTCCATCCCGCCCATGGCATACAGGCCTTCAAACCGCATAAAGTCAAAGGCGATTCCGTATATACGGTAATCTACGGCCTTGATCACGCCCTTTCCGATAAAGAAAATGGCGTCCGCCGGTGCATTTTCCTTGACAAATATAACGTCCTTGTCCATCTCGACAATCCGGAAGGAGTCCATCAGCCAGGCCGGGGCGCTGCAAAAATAATCCTCAAACTGCTGTCTCCGTCCCTTATCCAATTCATTCAAAAAAGGCAATGCCCTGCACAAACTGCTCATGTCCATGCTGATAGTCCTCCTGATTCCCAATTGTACTTATATTACTTGATCAAATCAACCTTCACGATGTCGGTTGGAACAGCACTGGCCTGCGTTGCAACCGTGTCATTGGCAACCTGAATGGTTCCGTCCTTCAGCATTTCATACAGCTCATCATACTTTTCCTGGGTAAACACCTTAAACTTAGATGTCTCCATGGGGAGCATGATGCCGTTTTCCTTTGCATCCAGTGTCACTGACTTTCCGCCCTCAAAGTTTCCGTCATAATATCCTGCAACCGCATCATAAACAGAATCGCCCAGATTCTTCATGGCTGAGGTGATAACGGTAGCAGACTCGGAAGACTGATCCACGTCCACGCCGATCACCACTTTGCCTGCAGACTCCGCAGCCTTCATAACAGAGTTGCCCACACCGCCGCCGCAGGCGAAAATGCACTCGGTCCCTTCATTATACCACGCTGCCGCCTTGGCATTGTTCTCCGGTGACGCGTCAAAATTTCCAACGTATGTATACTTAACTGAAACACTCCCCGGCTCAAGCCCCATCTCCTTGGCAGCCGCGTCCGCGCCCTGGATGAAACCGTAGCCGTAACGGATCACTGCAGGAACAGCAATACCGCCCATGAAACCTAACTGAGTATACCCTTCCGTCACAGCCGCATAGCCTGCCAGGTATCCGGCCTGCTCCTCCGCATAGAAGATTGACAATACATTGCTTTCGATCTTAACATCATCGCCGGACTTAGGTTCCGCATCAATGATAATGAACTTAATATCAGGATACTTAGTCTGTGACTCATAGATGGGAACCTCGAACAGGAAGCCCGGTGTCACGATCACCTTTGCCCCGCCTTTTACAGCAAGGTTGATGGAGTTGATACAGGCCTCATCCGACTTCTCATTGGGCTTATAATACTTGCAGGTCAGGTTGTTGTCCTTGGCATATGCTTCAAGTCCCTCCCATGAACCCTGGTTAAATGACTTGTCGTCAATGGTACCCACGTCCGTGATCAGGGCCAGTTCATATCCCTCCTGGGAACTGCCTGCTTCTGCGCCGCTCTCAGCCGCTGTCCCGGCGCTGTTGGAATCCGTGTTGCCGGAAGCTCCCGGTTTCTGTACACATCCGGCAAGACTTGCCGCCATGGCTGCTGCCAATACCACACTTAATAAACGTTTCTTCATTTTTACTTCCTCCATTTTACTATTTATTTTAATTAATTAAAATCACTATCTGCTTCCCTTGTCATATGGGATCCCCTCTGCCCTGGGCGCCTGGGATGCCTTGGATAAAAATGCCAGAACGACCAGGGTTGCGATATAGGGGATCATCTTATATACCTCATTGGGTATGGGCAGGGATTTTAACACCGGTATGGCCGAATAAGCGCTGGCCAGCGTCTTCATGATGCCGAAGAAAAATGCCGCCATCAGTATTTTGTTGCTTCTCCACTGACCAAAGATCAATACCGCGATTGCCAGGAAACCGTAACCGGCCACGCTGGCATTAAAGTTGGTGGATGTTGGGATCACGAATACCAGGCCTCCGATCCCACCCAGCACACCGGATATGATGACCCCGGCGTAGCGGATCTTTACCACGTTCACACCCACGGAATCCGCCGCACCGGGATGCTCGCCGCACGCCCGAAGCCTCAGTCCGAACCGTGTGCGCTTGATCACAAATGCTGCCGCAATAAAGATCAGGATCCCCAGGTAAGTGGTGATGTAACAGTTTTTAAAGAACATATCTCCCAGCACCGGAATATCCCCCAGCACCGGCACCTTATCAATATGAAATGTGTCATTAAACTGGATCTGCTGCACTCCCTGGATCATCCGCGCCGTGAAAATAGCAAAAGCAGGCGCGAACATGTTTAGGGCCGTACCGCTGATGGTCTGGTCCGCTTTCATGTTGATGGCTGCAAATGCATGGAGCAGTGAGAAAATTCCTCCGGCCACGCCCACGATCAGAATGGTCAAAAGCAGCAGTCCCTGTCCGCTCATCCTGTCCTGGAAGGTATTGATGAAAAAGATTCCCACAAAGGCTCCCATTACCATAATGCCCTCAAGGGCAATGTTGATCACGCCGCTGCGCTCCGAGTACATTGCACCAATGGCCACAATCAGAAGCGGGATTGCAAAATACATGGTCTGCTGTACAACAAAATACAATACGCTCATCGCGTGCCCTCCTTTCCGGTCTTAGCCCCCGGCTCCTGCTTCTTTGCTCCATCTGCATCTTTAGTTCCGGCTGCCTTACCCGCCTCCGCCTTTTTTGACTTGCGCATCTGGATTTTATAGATCAGTGTGCGGAACAAAAGAGACAGCGCGCCGCAGTAGATGATGGCCGCAATTATGATATCGATCACTTCCGGCACAAAATCAAAGAGCTGCATATTGTACCCGCCCACTGTGATGTGTCCGATAAACAGTCCCGCAAACAGGATCCCCACGGGATTGGAAAGTCCCAGAAGGGCAACTGATATTCCTGAAAAACCTTCCGGCGCGATCACATCCAGCACCTGCATATATTTTCCCGAATTAGCCAGGTATAAAAGGGCTCCGCCAATTCCTGAAAGTGCTCCTGCGATCACCATGGACAGTACAATGTTCCGCTTTTCGTTAATACCCGCATATTTGCTGGCGTCAGGATTCTTGCCGCAGGCTTTGAGTTCATATCCGAAGGTAGTCTTATTCAGTATGACATAGATCAGGATAACGAACAGGATCGCTATAAGGATCCCCACATTGATGTTGGTCCCGGGAAAGAGGCGGTCAAGACCGGCCTTGGGTAAATTAGCCCCTGCCGCCACTGGAAGCGTCTGGTTCTTAACCTGGTCATATACGGTCTTCTGGATCAGCATGTTAACAAGGTACATGCCGATATAGTTCATCATGATGGAGGCGATCACCTCATTTACATTAAAAAATGCTTTTAAGAATCCTGGTACAAACCCCCAAATGGCACCGGCCAGCAATGCTGCCATGAGCGCCACAAGGCAATGGACGCCTGCCGGAAGAAAGGTGAACTTAACTCCCACAAATACCGCTGCGAAAGCCCCTGCCGTAAACTGCCCCGAGGAACCGATATTAAAAAGTCCTGTCTTAAATGCAAACCCCACGGAAAGTCCTGTCATAATGATCGGTGTTGCCAGGTAAAGCATTTGCCCGATCCCCTGGATCCCATCTGTAAATCCTCCCTGAAGCACCATCATGAACCCATAAAAAGCCTGTCCGGGATTGCTGGCAAAAAGGATGATCAAGCCGAATAGAAGCCCGCAGATGATCGCAAGAATGGAGGAACTGAAATTTACGATCCCCTCTCCATGAAACAGATTCCTACACTTATCTTTCATACTCCACACTCCTTTTTGCTCCAGCCATATACAGGCCCAGTTCCTCTGTGGTAATTTCCCCGGGATTCAGATCCCCCACAATCTCCCCTTCATACATCACCAGGATCCGGTCGCTGATGTTCATGACCTCATCCAGTTCCAGGGATATCAGCAAAACAGCTTTTCCTGCGTCCCTCTGGGCGATCAGCTGTTCATGGATATACTCAATGGCTCCCACATCCAGTCCCCGGACCGGCTGCACTGCTATGACGATCTCAGGATTGCGGTCCAGCTCCCTTGCAATAATCGCTTTCTGCTGGTTTCCGCCCGACATCCCCCTCACAATACTCTTTTCGCCCTGGCCGGAGCGGATGTCAAACTTTTGGATCAGGACTTTGGCATATTCCCTTATGGCGTCAAACCTGAGGAATCCATGTCTCTGAAACCGCCTTGTGTAATAGGACTGAAGCACGAGATTTTCCTCCAGTGTATCATCCAGTACCAAACCGTGCTTATGCCGGTCCTCAGGAATATGGGCCATGCCGTCCAGACATTTCTGCCGGATGGATTCCTTTGTGATATTCTTTCCATTGAGGATCACCTCCCCCTTTTCCACGGGCATCAGTCCTGTAATCCCATAGACCAGTTCCGACTGACCGTTACCGTCAATACCGGCCACACAGAGGATCTCCCCTTTTCTTACCTGGAAGGAAACATCTCTGACAGAATCCTTTCCTGAATGCCTGGATTTTATGGTCAGGTTCTTCACCTCCAGGACGGCATTCCCAGGATCCATGTCCTGCTTTTCAATAATGAAATTCACTTTCCTGCCAACCATCATTTCAGACATTGCTTCCTTAGAAGTCTCCGCCACATCGATGGTCCCAATATATTTCCCTTTGCGCAGAACGCTGCACCGGTCCGCCACTTCCTTGATCTCATTTAGTTTATGGGTGATAAAAATAATGGACTTTCCTTCCTTTACCAGCTGTTTCATCACCTTCATCAGTTCGCTGATCTCCTGGGGTGTCAGCACGGCCGTGGGTTCATCGAAGATCAGGATCTCATTGTCGCAGTAAAGCATTTTCAGGATCTCAACTCTCTGCTGCATGCCCACTGTAATGTCTTCTATATAAGCATCAGGGTCAATTTTAAACTTATACCGTTCGCTCAGCTCCACCACCCGCTTCCTGGCTTCATCCATCTTGAGAATGCCCATGTTTGTGGTTTCCCTGCCCAGCACGATACTTTCCAGGACCGTAAAATTATGTACTAATTTAAAATGCTGGTGAACCATCCCAATCCCCAACGCATTGGCATCATTGGGATTGTCGATCTTTACCTTTTTCCCGTTCATGAGGATTTCTCCCTCCTCCGGCTGGTACAAACCAAAGAGGACACTCATAAGGGTAGATTTTCCCGCCCCATTCTCCCCAAGCAGCGCATGTATTTCCCCTTTTCTCACCTTCAGGGTAATATCATCATTGGCTTTAAAACTTCCAAACTGCTTGGTAATGTGGTTCATCTCAATTACATATTCCACATCCGTACCTTCCTTTCACTGTAAATTGATCCATCAAACTGATCCATCAAAGTAATCCTTTAAAGTAATCCTTTAAAATAATCCTTTAAAATAATTTCTCAAAATCCGTTCCTCAAAACAACGTTTTGTTCTGCAACAATATTAAAACATTTGTGAAATTTGCAAAAGGACTCCAGTCCTTTTTTGAGTATTAATTTGTTTTTCAGTTATATTATCCATAAATTACGTTTTACTTTTATGCAATATGCACATATTTTTAATGTGCTTTTTATCAATGATCATAGCGGCTAATAAACAGATCCATAATTTCTGTCCAGTTAGCAAAATAAAATAGCGTCCCCGGCTTTGGTTCCCCCCTTAAGGAAAACCGCTGCCGGAAAACGCTATCTTATATTTCTGCAATCATTATTTCCGCCTGGGAATGCGATACAAGCTCCCTACTTTTTTAAATCCTCCACTGTCACCGACTTCACATTGGGAGTCCTCTGGTCATCTGACATGGGAATGGATATTTTCCCTTCTTTTACCAATTCCACTGCCTTATTATGATCTTCCTCATTCCAGGTATTCCCGGTGATCTTCCAGTTATGGTCAACCTCCGGAACGAGCACTCCGTTTTTTACATTTACAATATAATCCGCGATCAGCTCCCTGACCCCGCCTATATTTCCTTTGACATCCATTTCCAAAAGCTCCGGAAGCACTTCCCCCTCCTGGTATACGGTGCCGTAATTGAGCAGTTGGGTACCGGCCCTGTAATTATTGACCGCCACTATGAATACATCGTCATCCAGAACCGGAGTCCCGTCCTTCTTAGTCAGGTTTTCGATCCGGCTGCCCGGTTCCTTTGACACGTTGATCTCATAATTAACTCCTGCAAACATATCATAATTAAACATACGGATATCCGGATTAAACGAAACCGTCAGATCCCCATCCATGTATGTATTATAATATTCCGCACTCCACTCCATGTAGGTTCTCAGCTGTTTGCCGGTCATTCTCAGCTTGTACAGCGTATTCGTGTATTTATAGATCAGCGAAACATCCGACTTCTTAATATCCCCTGCTCTCAGATTTGAGTCCTCATTAAACAGGGCTGCCGCAGAAACATCCGCATCCGTATAGTACATCTGAACCTGGTTGATAAGGTCCAGCATGGCTGTGTCTTCAATGGCTGCCTGGGGAATCCCCGGAATCTCATTTTCCGGCGCAAGGTCGCCGCCCTCTAACCTTCCAATGACAGTGTTAGCCACCTCTTTGGCACGTTTATCGTACGGCTCCAGCTCTGCCATTAACTCGGCTTCCGGCTCATATCCGCTGATCTCAATGCTCTTTGAATCCCTGTCTGTGACCTGATAATTACCATTTTCATCCTTTTCCAGGGTAATATCAATCTGGGCCATGGTCTGGGCGCTGTTCTTATTTTCTACCACAAGCACATTGTTTATAAGCCTTCCTTCCACCAGCTTGTGCTCATGGGCAGCCAGGATCACATCCAGCTCCGGGCACTTCTCGGCTAGATCCGTGACACCGGAATCCGGCACATCATACTCATTATCCTCCCCCATATGCTCTACAGCGATTAAGAGGTCCACTTTTCCTTCCAGTTCGTCAATGGCCTTTTTCGTTTCATCCACCGGGTTAGTAACCGTGCACCCCTGCAGATTGACAGAGTCCCACTTGGTAATGTTGGGGGTCACCATTCCAATCAGGCCGATTTTAACTCCGCCTTTTTCTATCACTGTGTATGGATCCGCAATGGCCTTCCCTTCCTGGTCCAATACATTTCCCGTAAGGATCTTTGCATGGTTCTGGGAAAGGATCCGCTTTAATGTATCCATCCCATAATTATATTCATGATTGCCGGTCACGCATACATCATAACCTACTCTGTTCATGGCCAGGATCATTGGATGTATCTCATCCTCAATAAACAGGTCGGCAGAATTGTCCTGGATCACATCCCCCACATCAACTACCAGCGTATTCTCATTGCGCAGTTCTTTGACAGCGGTAGCCACCTGTGCCACACTACCTGACATGCTCTCTTCATTCAGAGCATAGTCATAGGGAACAAACTTCCCATGCATATCACTGGTAGCCAGGATACGGATCTGCACCGCCTCATTCCCCTTTTCCTCAGCCGCATCCGCCTGTGTCCCCTCTGTCGTCCCCGGCGCAGTTGATTCATTTCCCAGATCAGTATTCGCGCCCGGCTTTTTTGCACACCCTATCCCCGATAATGCCACTGTCAATACCAACATCATACTCAGAACAGCCTTTTTCATATTACTTCCTCCAAATTAATTATTTTCCTCTACGGAGATCATGGATTTTACAGAGATCATGGGTTTTACCATCTATTATCATGCAGCAAACCATAATCACCACAGGAGCTGTTCTTAATATTAAATTATATGTGCATTTTTTTATAGGACTGGTGTCCGATTTTGGATCAAAAATATTTCTTTGTTACTTTATGCTATTATTAAGGATTATTTTTGTACATATATACCATATCGCTGTTGACTTAAATAACTGTATTTCTGCAGAATAATTCTGTAGAATACTCCTGCCTTTTCCCTTACCTCTCTCTGATACGCTCCCACAGCTTTGCAAAACTCTTCTCCGACAACACCTCATTGGTAACAAACTTCCCATTATAAAACAAGGCGTAGGTGGTGAACAACACAGGCGCTGACTGTGCGGCCTCCCTTGAATCTATCTTATGAAGCCTGCACTCCATTCCCTGGCCCTTAATAATATCGGCCAAGAGCGGCGCATACTTCTCTGTGTGAGGACATTGGTTAGAATAATAGAGGACCCAGCCCATCTCATCGATCCTGCCGTCCTTGGCACATGCTTTCACCCACGGCACGCCGGCCTCACTGTCAAAAGGCAGATACAGCAGTTCAAAATAAGGGCTGGATGTATCTGCCAGTTTGAAGCCTTTATGCCTCATAAATCCCGGATCAGACAAAAAAGGCATTTTCTTCTTGGAAGAAATGCAGACCAATCCCAGCTTTCCCTTGTCTTTGCTGTCCTGAATGCACTGTTCCATCAGGCTGTCCCCGTATCCCTTACCCTTATATTGGCCGGAAGCCCACAGACAGTCAATATACATATATCCCTTGGCCTCAATGGGCGCCCAGGCGTATTCAGCCGGTATATATTCAATAAAAACCTTTCCGCGCACATCCAGCTTATTAAAAACAAGTCCCTCCTGCAGTCTGTCCCGAAGCCATTCTTTCTTAGATGCCACGCAGTTCTCCCCTTTTTTATCGGAAATGCAGCAGCATATATGTTCCTTATCCAGGTTGTCCATTGTTATGCGTTTAAATTCTTCCATCGTACCTTAATCTCCCTTCACAAATGAACCGATCTCCACCAGATTTCCCTCCGGGTCCGCCACGTAACAGGTACGCTGTCCCCAAGGTTCTGTTGTAGGTGCCATGACAGGGACCGCGCCCTTTGCCACCACCGTCTTAAAAGTCTCATCCACGGCTTTATAATCATCAACACTCAGCGCAATCTCAAAATGCCCATTCACCTGATCCGCATATTGGAACTGCTTCCCCGTCATACTCTCAAAATCCCTTCTGCCATAAAACAAAAACAGAGTCCCATCCTTTTCCAAAAACACATTACTGCAATTCTCGTCTTCCCTAATCTCAAATCCAAGCACATTCCGGTAAAACCGTATCATTGTCCCCATGTCCTTAACAAAAATACCAAATCCATCTAATTTCATATGCCGCTCTCCTTTAATTCACTGTTCCCTAGTCCGTCCTTCCTTAAGCCGTTCTTCTTTAAGTCATTCTTCTTTAAACATTTTCTGCCTTAAACATATGCTAAAATTACACTGGCTTTTTTATTATAACAGGTCAAACATGACAACTATATGTCATATTATAAACATACCTTATGATCCATTCAAAATTGGCCCCGCCATACAACACAGAATGCCGTACATCAAATGCAGCACATCAAAATGCAACATCTCAATTTGCAACATCTCAAAAAATGTAAGAAAAAAGAGCCTTATAAAATAAGACTCTATCGCATGCGGCTAACAGGACTCGAACCTGCACGGTCTCCCAATGGGACCTAAACCCATCGTGTCTGCCAATTCCACCATAGCCGCTAACCCAATATAATTACAAGAAAAGTCCCAATACCTTTCAGCATCAGAACTTAATTGCAATGCGGGTGGCCGGACTTGAACCGGCACGGTATCGCTACCGAGGGATTTTAAGTCCCTTGTGTCTGCCTATTCCACCACACCCGCATAATACAAATGGGGCCTACAGGGCTCGAACCTGTGACCCTCTGCTTGTAAGGCAGATGCTCTCCCAGCTGAGCTAAGACCCCAAAATGCATATAAATTGTGTCGCATTATAAAATGCAAACGACCCGGAACGGGTTCGAACCGTCGACCTCCGCCGTGACAGGGCGGCGCTCTAACCAGCTGAGCCACCGGGCCATTATGTTGATTATATAGTTCTCAATCTGCTTTAGTTAGGAAGAGTGGACCTTCGGGGACTCGAACCCAGGACCGACCGGTTATGAGCCGGTTGCTCTAACCAACTGAGCTAAAGGTCCGAACTATATTATCTTTGATTTTGATTACTGCTTTTACAGTAAAAGCCGATGATCGGACTCGAACCGATAACCTGCTGATTACAAATCAGCTGCTCTGCCAATTGAGCCACATCGGCATATCTTTGATGAACACATTCGTTCAAATGACCCCAACGAGATTCGAACTCGTGTTACCGCCGTGAAAGGGCGATGTCTTAACCGCTTGACCATGGGGCCTAAATTAGGTAGTGGTCGCCATGGACTTCCACTAAAAACTCCCCGAGTAGGACTTGAACCTACGACAGCGCGGTTAACAGCCGCGTGCTCTACCGACTGAGCTATCGAGGAATA